>CALKJP010000207.1 GCA_937995645.1 uncultured Bacteroidia bacterium | reverse complement strand
TTAACAATGATAACAGACATATAAAGAAACTGGTGGTAAACAAATAAAAAAAAGGGGAGGTTAAAAACCTCCCTTTTTTTGTGTTGAACAATTAGTACTTCTTAGCTTTTTTGCTAAAACCGCCTTCTTTTCTATGTCGGTTACCTCTACTTCCACTTTCATTTTTAGAAGAATAGGATTTATTACCGTATCCACCTTTATTAGAAGAACTTCCACCACCTGAACGAGACTTGCCATAGCCTCCGCTTCCTGAATGTGAACGAAAACCACTACCGCCTCCGCCTTTTTCTTCTGACTGCTCTACGCGTATCTGACGACCATTATATTCCTGATTACTTAATGAATCAATTATTAATTGACTTACTTCAGGATTTACATTAACAAAAGAGAAATTTCCTTTAATATCAATTCTTCCTACGGCATCTTTGGTAATACCGGTACTATCACAAATAATTCGCAATAATGCACCGGCATTTAATTTATCCATTTCTCCAATATTAAAGAATAAGCGCGAGTTATTTTGGTCTTTTCTTCCGTTATAACTTTCTTTTACTGATGTTCCTTTTAAACGAGTAGTATCTACAGTGTTTAAATCCTGTGCATTTTTGTAGTATGACAAGAATCGGTTAAACTCTAAACTTACAACTTTCTTAATCAGTTCTTCTTTGCTTAAATCAGAAAATTCCTGGTATGCTTTATCTAAGTATGCAGCTATTTCCTGCTCATCTACTTCTGTTTCGTGAATTTTATTAATTAGGTGGAATAATTGCTTTTCACATACTTCAACACCTCTCGGCACTTCTTTGCGCACAAATTTCGATTTAATAATACGCTCAATTTGAGAAATTTTTCCTACTTCGCGTGTATTGATAATTGCAATAGATGTACCGCTTTTACCGGCACGGGCTGTACGTCCGCTTCGATGCGTATAATTTTCAACATCTTCAGGTAAACTGTAATGGATAACGTGAGTAACATTATCAACATCTATACCTCTTGCTGCAACATCAGTTGCAATTAATATTTGTAAATTTTTATTTCTAAATCGCGCCATTACTTTATCGCGCTGAGCTTGGCTTAAATCGCCATGTAAGGCATCGGCATCATATCCATCTTTCATCAAATGTTCGGCAATCATTTGAGTGTCGTTTTTTGTACGGCAAAAAATGATACCGAAAATATCCGGATAGAAATCAATAATACGCTTTAAAGCTTTGTAACGATCGCGCTCATGCACTACATAATATTCATGTGTAATATTTGTTGCACCGCTATTTTTAGAACCTACCGAAATTTCTTTAGGATTGCTCATGTAGTTTTTAGCAATGCGTGCTACTTCTGCCGGCATTGTTGCGCTAAACAACCATGTACGTTTACTGTCGGGTGTTGTAGCTAAAATAGTGTCGATATCTTCTTTAAAACCCATGTTAAGCATTTCATCTGCTTCATCTAATACTACTACATTAACTTTTCCGAGTTTAATTTTTCCGCGCTCTATCATATCAATAGTACGACCGGGCGTACCTACAATTATTTGAGCTCCTGAACTTAGTTCTCTAATTTGTTTGTCAATGCTTACTCCGCCATAAATAGGAACTACTTTAGCGCCATTTATGTATTTAGAATAGTTTAGCAAATCTTTGGTAATTTGCAGGCATAATTCGCGAGTTGGACAAAGAACAATCGCTTGAGTATCGCGCTGCGAAAAATCTATTTGATGTAGCAATGGCAGTCCAAATGCTGCTGTTTTACCCGTACCTGTTTGTGCTAATCCAACTAAGTCGGTATCCTCCGTCAATAATAATGGGATAGCTTGTTGTTGAATAGGTGTGGGTGATGTAAATCCTAGATCTTTAACCGCACGTAGAATTGGCTCTGCCAATCCTAATGTTTCAAATTCATTCATTAAAATTATTATTTTTTTGATTAAGGCTGCAAAGGTACAACAATTAATCGTGCATAATGCTATTTATTATTAATCATTATCTTTAAAGTCCTTTCGCTTTCTTACTTTTTTTTGAATATGTAATGTTTTGTGATGAATACGTTTTAAAAATAAAGCAATCTTCAATCCCTATTGGAAAAAAATGATCGGCCTCATCTACTAATATGGAGGCTGTTGAATCCGGAACTGCTGCAATCTCTACTCTTACACCTTTGGAATGTAAATGCCTTACTAACTCTACATAATCAGAATCTCCGGAAAGAATAATAATAGTATCTACTTTTTCAGCAATTTGTGTAGCATAAATTGTAAGAGGTATATCTGCTGATTTATGACAAGGTACAACCGAACCATGATAATTTTCATGTAAACGTTCTGCAAGTTTTGAAGAAATGCTTTTTCCTTCTCTAAAATATAACAATCTGTTAAGACCTCTATTACCTAACAATTTTGGAATTAATACATCAAAATTCAACATAGCATTGGTATCATTAACCAAATTATGTAAGGCTATTTCTATGTTGTTTCCATCAATAAGAATTGCTACAGACTGGCTGATATTAATATTCATAATATAAACAAAGTATTACAATTAAATAACAAAAATTAACTGATTAATTTTTTAGTATTTTTACAAACTTAAATAAAAATTCTTATGAATAAATTAGAAAACTACGCTTTAGGTAAGTGGATTGCCGGTGAAGGCGATGGACAAATTTTATATAATGCTATAAACGGTGAAGCAATTGCAACGGCCAGCAGCAAAGGCTTAGACTTTGCTGCCATGTGTGAATACGCCCGTAAAGTGGGTGGACCTAAATTGCGCAAAATGACATTCCATGAACGTGGCAGAATGCTTAAAGCTTTAGCGCTACATTTATTAAGTAAAAAAGAAAAATTTTATACGATAAGCTGGGCTACAGGTGCAACTAAAGCAGATAGCTGGGTAGATATTGAAGGCGGCATTGGTAATCTTTTTTCGTATGCATCATTACGCAGACAATTTCCTGATGAACCCTATTGTGTAGAAGGCGATATTGCTAAACTTTCTAAAAACGGAACATTTATCGGACATCACATTTGTGTTCCTAAAGAAGGAGTGGCTATTCACATCAATGCATTTAACTTTCCGGTTTGGGGAATGTTAGAAAAAGTTGCCGTTAATTGGTTAGCCGGTGTTCCTGCTATTGTTAAGCCTGCAACACTTACATCTTATTTAACCGAAGCGGTAGCAAAAGAAATTATTGCATCGGGCATTTTACCGGATGGCGCTTTACAATTAATTTGCGGTAGTGCAAATGGAATTTTAGACCACGTAATTAATCAAGATGTAGTAACCTTTACAGGTTCAGCCCATACCGGAAAAATGCTAAAATCGCATCCCAGAATTATTGAAGAATCAGTGCCTTTTAATATGGAGGCAGATTCTCTAAACTCATGTGTATTAGGCATAGATGTAAAAGTAGAATCGCCTGAATTTGATATTTTTATTAAAGAAGTTCAACGCGAAATGACTACCAAAGCAGGACAAAAATGTACGGCAGTAAGACGCATTATGGTACCTGAAAACATGGTAGAAGATGTACAAATTGCGCTTGGAAAAAGATTGGCAAGTACCGTTATTGGCGACCCAAATGTAGAAGGAGTTCGCATGGGTGCTTTGGCAGGAAAATCTCAGCTTGAAGAAGTAAAAGAAAAAGTGTTGCAGCTAAGCAAAACGCAAAAAATTGTGTATGGCGATTTAGAAAATTTTACGGTTACAGGTGCCGATAAAACCAAAGGAGCCTTTATGTCTCCTATACTATTTATCAATGAAAATCCTTTTGTAAATACCGATTGTCATAATATAGAAGCCTTTGGTCCTGTAAGTACCATCATACCCTATAAAACCACTGAAGAAGCCATTGAATTAACCAAACTTGGCAAAGGTTCATTGGTTAGTTCAATAGTTACAGCTGATGATAACATAGCAAGAGAATACGTATTAGGTGCGGCAAGCATGCATGGTAGAATTTTAATTTTAAATAACAATTGTGCCAAAGAAAGCACCGGTCATGGCTCGCCAATGCCAATGTTAGTTCACGGAGGCCCCGGTAGAGCCGGTGGTGGTGAAGAAATGGGCGGAAAACGAGGGGTATTCCACTATTTGCAACGCACAGCCATTCAAGGCTCGCCAACTACGTTAACCAAAGTTACCAATCAGTATCAATACGGAGCTAAGTACATCGAAAAAGATAAACATCCGTTCCAATATTATTTCGAAGAATTAGAAATTGGTCAAACATTAATTACCGCTAAGCACACCGTTAGCGAAGCGGATATTGTAAACTTTGCCAATGTAAGCGGTGATAATTTTTACGCACACATGGATGCTACATCGCTTGATGGCACCATATTTACCGGACGAGTAGCACACGGATATTTTATTCTTTCTAAAGCTGCCGGATTATTTGTGGATGCTAAAAAAGGACCGGTATTATTAAATTACGGATTAGATGAATGTCGCTTTACCAAACCCGTATATCCTGGAATGACCATTGGTGTTCGTTTTACTTGTAAAGAAAAAATTAATCAAGAAAAAAAATCACCCGATGATATTGCTAAAGGAATAGTTAAATGGTTAGTAGATGTATATGATGAAACAGGCGAAACAGTTGCAATTGCAACCATTTTAACCATGGTAAAAAAACTGAATCAGGAATAGTTTTGAGATGGCAGATGGCAGTTGGAAAAGAAGACAAAAGATATTTAGGACGACCTCTCTCCTTACCCCCACCCTCCAAATGCAGAAAGGAAAAGGACTTTGCGATTCTTTGGGAAGAGGTATTCCTTTTAGATTTAACAGAATACAGATAACAGAAGTCAGACAACAGAAAACATTCTTAATAATTCTAAATTGTTTTATAACTTAGAAAATACATAAAATGAAACTAACAAACTTTTTAACCATTGTATTTCTGTTTTCTATCTTACATTTTAATACAGCTTGTAATCCTAATAAGATATACGAAAAGCATCTGGAGCTTTCAGAAAATTTAGAATGGAAAAAAAGTGATATAAAAAAATTTGAAATCGAAATAAAAGATAATGCTATTCCTTATAATTTTTATCTTGCTTTCAGATTTGCCGATGGTTATCCATTTACAAGCGTAAAATTATTGGTAAAAGAAATTCAACCGGATGGAAGTTTTGAAGAGTTACCATACGAATTACAATTACGTGATGAAAAAGGAAATTACATAGGCTCTCCCGGCTTCGACATTTGGGATAGCGAGCATTTAATAATTCCAAATAAAAAATTTTTACAAAGCGGAAAATACGTTTACGAAATTACACACGATATGCCTTTAGATCCATTGCCATTATCAATGGAAGTTGGAATTAAAATTGAAAAAGCAAAATAGATGAACTACTGGAAAAACGGAAAAGCTGAAAACCCACCCTATTATGCAGTAATATTTTCATCCGTAAAATCTGATACCTTAGACGGATTTGAAGAAATGGACGAAAAAATTTTAAACCTTGCCATGCATCAAGATGGCTTTTTAGGTTATGAAAGTTCAGGCTATGGAAAAGAAAATATTTTTATTTCCTATTGGAAAACACTGGATGCTATAAATAAATGGCGACATAATATGCAACATATCGAAGCAAAGGAATTAGGAATAAAACATTGGTATAAGCGCTATCTTTCTCAAATTTGTAAGGTAGAACATTCGCACGAAATGATTAAATAAAGCAAAAAATTATGTCCATACAGGTTAATCATATAACAAAACTATACGGTACACAAAAAGCATTAAACGATGTAAGTTTTGATGTAAACGAAGGAGAAATAACCGGATTTTTAGGACCAAACGGAGCAGGCAAATCCACCATGATGAAAATTATTACCTGTTATATTCCGCCAACAGAAGGAAGTGTAAATGTTTGCGGATATGATATAAACGAAAATTCTCTGGAAGTTAGACAAAATGTAGGTTACTTACCGGAACATAATCCGCTTTATCTGGATATGTTTGTTAAGGAATATTTGGAATTTATTGGTCGTTTGCATCAACTGAAAAATATAAAAGAGCGCGTTAAAGAAATGATAGAGCTTACAGGTTTGCAGATTGAACAAAACAAAAAAATCGGAGCATTATCAAAGGGATATCGCCAACGTGTAGGTATTGCACAAGCACTGATACACGATCCCAAAGTTTTAATTTTAGATGAACCCACAACCGGATTAGACCCTAACCAATTAGCAGAAATAAGAAATCTGATTAAGAAAATCGGAAAACAAAAAACCGTAATGCTTTCTACACACATTATGCAAGAAGTAGAAGCCATTTGCGATAAAGTTATCATTATCAATAAAGGAAAAATAGTAGCCAATGCTCCTGCATCGCAAATCAATAATTTAACCGGAAACCGAGTACAATTAATTGTAGAGTTTGATAAAACCGTAAACAAATCGCAATTAATGAAAATAAACGGAATTGCACATGCAGAAAATACACATGCCAACACTTGGATAATAGAATGTGTAGCCGGAAAAGATATAAGAAACGATGTTTTTAAATTTGCCGTTGATAATCAATTAAGCGTTTTAACCCTTCAGAAAAACGAACAAAAACTGGAAGATGTATTTAAAGAATTAACCAAAAAACCGATTTAAAATCACCCCTTAGAAATTTTAAACAAATAATAAAGGTTGATAATGATAATTGAAACATTAGTAATAATTATTGGCCACGAAAAATTAAGCATCACACCATAAACCACAAACAAAAAACAACCTACACTATTTATAATTCTTAGTGTTTTAATTTCTTTCATTAAAAACGAAAGTAAAACTCCCAACGAAGCAAAATATCCAATTATATCAGTTAAAGAAACTTCCATTTTATTTAGTATCTTGATTCCACTTTTGTTCTGTAATGGGAATAGTCCCGTTCATAAAATAATAAACAGCACCAAATTTATATTCCACTTTGGTATATTCAGTAGCTTTTTTATCGCGCACTACTACTCTTCTGGTAACCTTTTTCATAGGGTCATCGGTATATAATTCTTCTGTAACACCTTCTGGATATTTTTGTGCTAACTCTGACAAAAAAGCTGCTTTATCAGTTGCATCAACTGCTAACTTAGGCTTCTCAACCGGCTTAGCAGCTTCTGCTACCGGTGTTTTTTGTTGAGGTGCTTTAGCTAAATCAGCAATAATTTTATCTATCTGACTAATTCTTTGTGTTGCATAGGCATCATTAGGCTTGTAAGATAATGCTTCATTGTAAAAACCTTTAGATTTTATATAATCTTTAGTATTAAACAATTTATCACCATTGGCTATGGCTGTTTTATAACGTTGTTCATTCTCCTTGGCTTTGGCTTCGGCATTTATAAGATTTTCTATTTCATCCAATTTTTGCTTTGGATATGCCTCCTGAGGTTTATAGCCTAATGCCTCATTATAGGCTACTTTTGCAGCAGCAAAATCTTTTGCAAAAAATGCATTATCGCCTTTAGAAACAGCAGCATTGTATTTAGAATTTAGCTCTTTTTGTTTTCTATCGTTAGCAGCTATTTCTGCAAGAATTCCATCTATTTCTTCAATTTTATTTTTAGGGTAAATTTCGTTGGATTTTATTAATAAAGCTTCCTTGTAAGCTTGTTTAGCAGCATTGTATTCCTTAAATGCAAACGCTTCATCCGCCTTTTTAATTGCAGCATTGTATTTTGCATTTAATTCGTTTTCCTTAGCAAGTTTAGCATCTTCCTCTGCTTTACGCTTTGCTTCTTCTTCTGCTTTTTTCTTTGCTTCGGCATCTGCTAATGCTTTGCGTTTCGCTTCTTCTTCCACCTTACGTTTTGCCTCTTCTTCTGCCTTGCGTTTCGCTTCTTCTTCTGCCTTGCGTTTGGCTTCTTCTTCAGCTTTGCGTTTCACTTCTTCTTCGGCTTTGCGTTTGGCTTCTTCTTCTGCCTTGCGTTTGGCTTCTTCCTCTGCTTTACGTTTCGCCTCTTCTTCTGCTTTGCGTTTGGCCTCTTCTTCGGCTTTGCGTTTTGCATCTTCTTCGGCTTTCTTTTTAGCTTCGGCTTCGGCTTTTGCTTTAGCCTCTGCTTCTGCTTTAGCCTTAGCTTCTGCCTCTGCTTTACGTTTGGCTTCCTCTTCTGCCTTGCGTTTGGCTTCTTCCTCTGCTTTACGTTTTGCTTCCTCTTCCGCCTTACGTTTAGCTTCTTCTTCAGCCTTTGCTTTTGCTTCTGCCTCTGCTTTGCGTTTCGCTTCTTCTTCGGCCTTGCGTTTCGCTTCTTCTTCGGCCTTGCGTTTGGCTTCTTCCTCTGCTTTGCGTTTAGCTTCTTCTTCGGCTTTGCGTTTCGCTTCTTCTTCGGCCTTGCGTTTGGCTTCAGCTTCTGCCTTTGCTTTTGCTTCTGCCTCTGCTTTGCGTTTGGCTTCTTCCTCTGCTTTACGTTTCGCCTCTTCTTCTGCTTTGCGTTTCGCTTCAGCTTCTGCCTTTGCTTTTGCTTCTGCCTCTGCTTTGCGTTTGGCTTCTTCTTCGGCCTTGCGTTTCGCCTCTTCTTCGGCTTTCTTTTTAGCTTCTGCTTCTGCTTTTGCTTTAGCTTCTGCCTCAGCTTTACGTTTTGCTTCCTCTTCCGCCTTACGTTTTGCCTCTTCTTCTGCTTTGCGGTTAGCTTCTTCTTCTGCCTTGCGTTTGGCTTCAGCTTCTGCCTTTGCTTTTGCTTCTGCCTCTGCTTTGCGTTTAGCTTCTTCTTCAGCTTTGCGTTTAGCTTCTTCTTCTGCCTTGCGTTTGGCTTCAGCTTCTGCTTTGCGTTTGGCTTCTTCTTCTGCTTTACGTTTCGCTTCTTCTTCGGCCTTGCGTTTGGCTTCTTCCTCTGCTTTGCGTTTGGCTTCCGCATCTGCAGCTGCTGCAGCTATAAGCTTATCTGCTTCTGCAATTTTTTGTTTGGGGTAATTATCTTCTTTGTATGATAAAGCCTCATTATATGCAGCCTTAGCGGCATTATAATCTTTGGCAGCCATAGCCTTATCACCTTTTGCAACAGCTGCATTATAGTTTTTAAGTTGCTCAGCAGCTTTTTTCTTAGCTTCTTCTTCGGCTGCTTTGATCTGTGCTAATTGATTTTGAATAGAACGTGTATAGGCTTCGTCATAATTAAAATCTCCTTCAGATGGTACGTACGAGAACTTTCCAACAGGTTGTTGTAGTATGGAAGTAATAGTTGAACCCGGTAATTCTTCAAATATTCCTATTTCACCCACATCTAAACCGGCAAATCCTTCTTTGGCTCTATCGGGCGGAACACCTCTGGTACTGAAACTTAAACGCTTGGTAATATGTCCACTTTTAGTAAAAGTAATGATATAATCCGAATTGGCATCTAAAATTACATCAAACTTACCGTTGCCCGATGTAGTTAACTGCTGTACCTGAACCCCATTTTTAAATACGGTAACAACAGCTCCTTCAAGTTTTTTACCTTCTTTAGTAACCCTACCGGTAATAGGTAATTTAAAATCCTGTGCCAATAATTGGGAAATAAGACCCAATATTAGAAACAGAAAAAAAATTACTTTTTTAGAGAAATATATTGAATTAATATGAATCAATGTCTTACTTTGCTTAATTGACAAATATCTGAAAATTAACAATAAATAAAAACACTATTTTGCATTCAAAAATTGTGCCTATGAATAACTTAAGTTATTGGGAAAAAAATACTTATTTCGACAAGATTGATTTTGCCATTATAGGTAGCGGAATTGTAGGATTGAATGCTGCTATTAATTTAAAGAAAAAATATCCTAAAGCTAAAATTACCGTTTTTGAAAGAGGCATGCTGCCCAGTGGTGCCAGCTCCAAAAATGCAGGCTTTGCCTGCTTTGGCAGCCCTAGCGAATTACTGGATGATATTGCTAAAAACGGAGAAGATACCTGTTTTTCCTTAGTTGAAAAAAGATGGAAAGGTTTGCTAAAACTTAGATCGCTATTAGGTGATGAAAACATCGACTTTCAGGCAAACGGCAGTTTTGAGATATTTAATAATAAAAATGATTTTGAACGTTGCGAATCACAATTAGATTATTTAAACAAAAATTTAAAATCGCTCTTTGGTAAAGATGTTTACAGCAATGCCTCTCATCATATCCATGAATTTGGATTAAATATTCAATATATGATTAAAAATAACATGGAAGGGCAAATAGATACCGGAAAAATGATAAGCTCATTAATTACTTTGGCTGCTAGTATGGGCATTATTATTTTAAATAATTGTTTGGTAAATAATATCAATGATGAAGGTTCTTGTGTTACTATAAAAATAAATGATTCAACCAAAATTAAAGCACAAAAAATTATTGTAGCGACCAATGGTTTTGCCAAACAATTTGCTCCTGAATTGGATGTAGAACCAGCACGGGCACAAGTTTTAGTAACGGCTCCGATTGAAAATTTAAAACTTAAAGGTACCTTTCATTATGACGAAGGTTTTTATTATTTCAGAAATATCCACAACCGAGTGCTACTAGGTGGTGGCAGAAAACTTGATTTTAAAGGCGAAAACACTAGCGAGTTCGGTTTAACTCCATTGATTCAAAATAAACTGGAACAGATGTTAGCAGAAATTATTTTACCTGACACCAAATTTGAAATTGAACAACGATGGAGCGGAATTATGGGGGTTGGACGTGAGAAAAAACCTATCATTAAAAAAGTAAGCGACTGTATAGTTTATGCTGTTAGAATGGGCGGAATGGGAGTAGCTATAGGCAGCTTAGTGGGTGAAGAAGCTGCTGAATTGATAAGTTAAACTATTGCATATAATCAAACCAGCTTCTTCTACGGGTGAGTTTCATATCTTGTAATACAGCTGATTTAACATTTATTTCTAAGAGATAACTTTTGTTTACTCCAAATGGCACCCAGTTAAATTTCATTTCCCAGCAATGTAAATCGCGGAAAATATTTATTCGGGTATAGGTCATTTGTTTTTTTACAAAATCATATCCCGAATCAAAACCTACTTTCCAGCGTGGTGTTAAATTCAAATCGCCATTAAATGTTACCGATTGGGTTAGCTGCTCTGCAAATCCGGGTTTAGAATAATTAATATTATAGTTTACGCTTAAATTCCATGGCACGTTAAAATCTGCAAAATTTCCATGGTCTTTTTGTATCATATTCAATTCTTCATCAGTAGCTTTTTTACTGCTTGTAAGGCCTGATTTTTTCTTTGAATTTAAACTAAAACTAATGGCCAGATTTGCAGCTGTAAGCCTACCTATTTGCTTATTGGTATTCCACATAAAACGGTTTATTTTTCTACCGGCAGAGTCTAAGGCATAAGGGTCAATTCCTCCTCCAAACAATAAACTAACTTTTTCAAAAAGCTGTGTTCTCCCATTAATTGTTATATTTTGCCAGTTTAATGAATCTGCCAGCATATTGTATGCTGAACCAAAGTCTAAATTCTCCATCAGTTTAATTTTCTTTCCGCTGGTTGTATCAGACTTGGCACGGGTTTTCATTTCCACATTATTGATAAAACGCATAGAAATCAACCCCTGCTGACCGGGAGATGGCACACCATAAATACCCAATTGATAAGGTGAATAACTGGTTAACGTGCCTGTGCTATCGCCAAAATATCCAAATCTGCGACTGTCAAAATCAGGGCGATAAGTTAATCCTAAGGTTGGGGTAATTACATGTCGTATTGCTTCTACCGGGCCTTTACGGTATTGGTACATTCCATAAATTTTGGTGGTAAAACTGGTATTTAAATTATACTCACCGGCTCTGGCAAAGCGAGTTATCGTATCGCTGATTACACGTTGTAATTCATTATCGTATGATTGTTCTAAGGTTTTAAAATACCAGCGCTCTGTTAAATTAATGGAAGGCGTAATAGTAAAATATTTCATGGTTTTAAATGATGTAGAAATTGGCACTGTGTGTTGCACTCCATTTCTAAAATTTTTTAAGCTGGCAGGCGTAAATAGTAAATATTCTTTAGTTGCAATTTCATTTTTCATGGATGAAGTAAGACTAACACCAATTTTTTCGTACCAGCGTTCACTACCGATTACAGTTTTTCTTTTTAATGGAAAAATACGCTGAACTACAAAGGCTGCCTCGGGTAAACTTATTACTACGCTTGAATCTTGTGTGTTTTGTGTATGACGAGCACTAATATTTAATGAATATGGTTTTCCCGTCCACGACTTATTGTAATTGATGCTCGACTGAAAAGCATTTTGAAGAAAATCCGTTGAAGCCGCTGAATTTAATCGGTTAAAGCTGCTTGTACCAGCGTTTACATCGGCACTGAATGAGCTGTTTGGTCTGGCTTTCTGATCTTGACGATGTGTCCATTTAATAAAAAAATCTTTATTTAACTGATAGTCAGGAAAGTCTTTTTCGCTCATTTGTATTTGCGAATAACGTGCATCAAAACTTCCTGCAAACTTGTACCTTTTTGTATAATTCGAATGCGCTCTGGTTGCCCAGCTTCCTCTTGTATATAAGTCACCTGTTAAAGCTAAATCCATGTGTTCTGATAATCCTACATAATAACCTCCTTCTTTTAAAAAGAATCCTAAGGCCTGTGACTCGCCGTATTGAGGAACTATTATTCCGTTTTTCCTACCTTTTTTATTAGGAAAAAAACCAAAAGGAATGGCTAAAGGAGTTGGAACATCTTCTACCACCAAATTAGCCGGTCCGGAAATAATCTTATCATCCGGAATTACTTTTAGCTTTGAAATATTAAAATAAAAATGAGGATGCTCATCTTCGCAAGTAGTGTATTTACCATGTTTAATAAACATGATGTCATCTTCCATTTTTTTTACGGAATCGCCATGAATATACCCATCTGCTTCTTGTGTTATAACATCAGTTATTAAACCTTTTTTAGTTTCGAAATTATAAAGAATGGTTTTTGATTTTATCACTTGTTCTGCTTCTTTAAATTCAGGTCTTCCTTTTTCTCTTCCTAAACTATCTTTTATACCTTCAGCATAAAGCGTGTTTTTAGCAAAGTCAAGTTCAATATAAGCCGACTTTAGATTAATTTCTTTATAATTTACCTCTGCATCACCATATAAATAAAGTTTTTTTGCTTTCACATCTATACGCATGGAGTCTTTTGCAGCATAAATTACCGGAGCATCTAAAACCTGTTTTGATTTTGGCACAAATTTTAAAGTACTATCTGAACTGCTTTTTTCGTAATTTTTTAAAGAAGTATCAGGTAAGTCTAAATAAAGGCTGTCTTTTATTTGAGCTGAAGCATGAATGTTAAGAATTGAAATAAAGCACATTATTAACACTATTCCTTTAATAAAATAGGAATGATGTAAAACATACAAGGTGTTATAAGCCTTATTTTTGTTCAAATTAGATTAAGAAAAAATTAAAGGAGCGAAATTACATAAAATATATTACTTCAAAGAAATGATAAAGCCCCGCAAAATGAGGTTTTTAGCTAATAAAAGCAAACAAATAATTACAGTAATTGCTGTTTTTGTAATTTGTTTTATTGTTTTTTCGGCATTCAGACATCCGGCACCATCCTATTCGGTTAAAAAAGTAGTTATTGATGCCGGTCATGGCGGACACGACCCCGGCTGTATTGGTTCAAGCACCCGTGAAAAAGATATTACCCTTGCCGTAGCCTTAAAATTGGGTAAAATGATTGAAGAACAAATGCCCGGTGTAGAAGTAGTTTATACCAGAACCAAAGATGTATTTGTTGAATTATACGAAAGAGCTAATATTGCCAATAAAAACAAAGGCGACCTATTCATATCAATACACTGCAATTCAGCTTGTTATATCGACAAAAAAACTAAAAAAGAAATATGTAATCAGGAAGCCTTTGGATCAGAAACTTATGTGCTTGGTTTACATAGAGCAAAAGAACATTTGGCGGTAGCAAAACGTGAAAATGAAGTAATTTTAAAAGAAGAAAATTATCAGAAAAACTACGATGGTTTTGATCCTTCATCAGACGAAGCCCATATCATTTTCACCATGTATCAAAGTGCATTTTTTGAACAAAGTATTCAGTTTGCATCGCGCGTTCAATATCATTTAAATGAAAAAGCAAAAAGAGTTGACCGTGGCGTTAAACAAGCCGGATTACTCGTTTTAGCCAGAACCGCCATGCCGGCTGTACTTATTGAAATTGGATTTTTAACCAACCGCCAAGAAGAAGAGTTTTTAAAAAATGCCGAGAATCAAAAAGAAGTAGCCGCATCTATTTTTGAAGCTATCAAAGATTTTAAAGGCGATAATGAATCCATTAAGAATAAAAACAATACTGCTCCTGATAAAAAAACTTTAGAACAGGCAAATATTCCTGAAAATAAAACAACAGAAAAAAACACTCAAGACGAAAAGAAAAATATTACTCCAGAAAATAAATCCAGCGGACTTACTACTGAAAACAAAGGTATCATTTTCCGGGTTCAAATTGTAACTTCTCCTAAAGCTATTGCCATTAATCCAGAAAATTTTAACGGACTATCACCTATTTGGGAATACAAAACAAATGAAACCTATCGTTATACCTATGGTGAAGCCTTCACTATAAACGAAGCCACATATCTTCAAAAAACGGCTCGTGAAAAGGGTTACAAAGATGCTTTTGTAGTGGCATTTAAAAATGGACAGAGGATTTCAGTAAACGAAGCATTAAAAGAATTAAATCCCTAAATTTACACCCTGAAACTATAAACTAAGTACATTTTGAAACTATCAAGAGAAACAAAAACAGGTATTGTTGTTACAGTAGCCATCCTGTTTCTTTATTTTGGATTTAATTTTTTAAAAGGGAAAAATATTTTTTACCGTCAGCATACGTATTATGCAATTTATGACCATATTGATGGATTGGAAAAATCAAGTCCCGTGCAAGTTAATGGATTAAAAGTAGGAATGGTAGCCGATGCTCAACTAAATCCAAACAATCCCAATCAGATAATTGTTACACTGAGTATAAACAATACCGAATTAATGATTCCTGATAATTCCATAGCACGTATTATTAGCTCAGATATTTTAGGTTCTAAAGCCATTCAACTGGTATTAGGCGATTCTAAAAACTATTTAAGTAATAAAGACACCATTCGATCTGATATACAGGCATCATTAACAGAAGAAGTAAACAAACAGGTACAGCCATTAAAAGTAAAAGCAGAAAAGCTTATCTCTTCGATTGACTCGCTTATTATTGTAGTTCAATCTATTTTAGATGAAAAAGCCTCACAAAACATTTCAGGAAGCATTACCAAAGTGTATCAATCTATTTCTAATTTAGAAAAAACATCTTTTCGTTTAGATTCATTGGTAGCCAGCGAAAAACAACGTTTATCCGATATATTTAAAAATGTGGAATCTATCACTACTAATTTTAAAAATAATAATGAGAAACTAAACAGTATTTTATCAAACGTAAATAACATAAGCGATTCCATTGCAAAATCAAATATTACTAACGCAATTAATAATGCCGGCAAATCATTAAACGATGTGGCAAATATGCTAAATAAAATTAATGAAGGGAAAGGCTCATTGGGAATGCTTATTAATAATGATAGTTTATATGTAAATCTTGATCGCTCTGCAAGAGACTTAGACAGCTTGCTGATAGATATGAAAGAAAATCCAAACAGATATGTACATTTTTCTGTATTTGGACGAAAAGACAAAAAGAAAAAATAAATATTGATTAATTCATATTAACCATGATTTCTAGTATCATTTTTATTCTGGCATTTGGCGCTGCCATCTATTTATTTTCAAAAAACATTGGTAAAGTAATTCGAAACATAAAATTAGGAAAACCACTTGATAGAAGCGACAATCGTGCTGAACGATTTAAAGTAATGGCTAAGGTTGCATTAGGCCAATCTAAAATGGTTATTCGCCCTGTTGCAGGTATCATGCACATAATTGTATATTTAGGATTTGTATTAATAAACATAGAAGTGCTTGAAATTATTATTGACGGCATATTTGGCACTCACCGTTTTTTTGCTTCTCCATTAGGCAGTATATACACACTTGCAATCAACTTTTTCGAAATTTTAGCAGTAGGTGTAATTATAGCTTGCGTAGTTTTTTTAGTAAGAAGAAATATTTTAAAAATTGATCGCTTTTCAAAACCTGAATTAAAAGGATGGCCATTTAAAGATGCAAACATCATATTATTTATAGAAATAATTTTAATGGGAGCATTGTTAAAACTTAATGCAGTAGAAGCAAACATAGAAGGAGCATTAGAAAAACCATTTATAATTAGCCAATATATTGCACCATTTTTTGCATCATTTAACCAAGATACTCTACATATTTTTGAGCGAGTTTTTTGGTGGTTTCATATTTTAGGAATATTTGCCTTTTTAAATTACTTACCATTTTCTAAGCATTTCCATATTTTGCTTGCATTCCCAAATACTTATTTTTCGAACCTTAATCCAAAAGGCAAATTCACCAATATGGAGTCTGTTACTAATGAGGTAAAAATAATGCTGGACCCATCCTATACTCCGGCAACAGATATTCCAGCGGGAAGATTTGGTGCCAAAGATGTAAACGACCTTACTTGGAAACAATTATTAGACGCATATACCTGTACCGAATGCGGAAGATGTACATCAGAATGTCCCGCAAACCAAACAGGCAAATTACTTTCTCCACGAAAAATAATGATGGATACACGCGACAGATTAGAAGAAGTTGGTCGTAACATAGATATAAACGGTGAATTTAAAGAAGATGGCAAATCCCTTTTAGGAAGTTATATTACTGAAGAAGAAATTTTAGCCTGCACAACCTGCAATGCTTGTGTGCAAGCATGTCCTGTAAATATTGACCCTTTGTCTATTATTGTAGATTTAAGAAGATATTTAATTATGGAAGAATCAAAAGCTCCTGCTGAATGGGCTGGCATGCTTACCAATATTGAAAACAATGGTGCTCCATGGCAGTTTTCGCCATCTGACAGATTTAACTGGGCAAACGAAAATTAATGTTTAAACATTAAAATTTTATCAATGGAAAATTTAAAAGTGCCAACAATGGCCGAATGTGCTGCAAAAGGCGAAATGCCTGAAGTCTTATTTTGGGTTGGTTGTGCCGGAAGTTTTGACGATAGAGCCAAAAAAATAACCAAAGCTTTGGTTAAAATTCTTAACCATACCCATACCAGCTTTGCCGTTTTAGGAACAGAAGAAAGTTGTACAGGCGATCCTGCCAAAAGGGCCGGAAATGAGTTTCTGTTTCAAATGCAAGCGCTGAATAATATAAGCGTTTTAAATGGCTATGGAGTAAAAAAAATAGTTACAGCATGCCCGCACTGCTTTAATACCTTAAAAAATGAATATCCGGAATTAGGTGGTAACTATGAAGTAATACATCATACACAATTATTACAAGGATTGATTGACAGCGGTAAATTAAAAGTACAAGGAGGAAGTTTTAAAGGGAAAAGAATAACTTTTCACGACCCTTGCTATTTAGGCAGAGCAAATAACGAATACGAAGCTCCAAGAGCAGTAATAGAAAAATTAGACAGCGAACTAATTGAAATGAAACGTTGTAAAGAACGCGGATTTTGTTGCGGTGCTGGTGGAGCACAAATGTTTAAAGAAGCCGAAAAAGGAAAAAAAGAAGTAAATATAGAACGCACAGAAGAAGCATTAAGCACTAATCCAAATATTATTGCTACCGGTTGTCCTTTCTGCAATACCATGATGACAGATGGTGTAAAACATTTTGAAAAAGAAGAAAGCATTAAAGTTTTAGATGTTGCTGAATTAATTGCACAAGCACAGGATTTATGATACCAATAAATGAAATGCCCGACCATTCGAGAGTTTGGGTTTATCAAAGCGACAAAAAATTTAGCGATGATGAAGTTGTTAAAATTGAACAACTATTACTTGAATTTATTGGCAACTGGGCTACTCATGGCACTGCATTAAAAGCAAGCGGTGCAGTTTTATACAATCGTTTTGTAATAATAATGGCAGATGAAGCATCAGTTAAAGCCAGTGGATGCTCCATAGATAAATCTGTTGCTTTTATCAAACAATTGGAAAAAGAATTTAACTGCGATTTCTTTAACCGATTGCTTATAACATTAAAAACTGATAACGATACTATTACCATTCCTTTACATTTAATAGCCGATAAACTCATGCAAAATGAAATAAGTGAAAAAGTTTTAATATTTAATAACTTAGTTACTACCAAAAGCGAATTACTAAACAATTGGATAATACCTTTAAAAGAAAGTTGGATTATGCGACAAATTGTTTAATTGGCTTTAGAAAATGAACTTAAATTGGTAGTTATGGTTATATGATTAGAAGGGCCGGCCAAATGATAAATAGCTCTTCCATAGCTTAAATGAAATCTTGAAATTCTAAATCCAATTCCCCATGCTAAACCAACAGTGCCAGGGCGAGTAGCCACTTTCAGTTCTTGGCGTCTTCTATAATTAAATCCTGCTCTGAAAAATAAACTTTTGGTTGGAAATATTTCAGCACCCACAACTAAGTGCCTTAATAATTTATCATGAAAGGGTATCAATTCAATTTCTTTTTCTCCCGTTAAAGAGTTTGTTTTAACATTAATCGTATCAAGATAAGTTAAATTAAATCGCTGTAAATTTTCATAAACTACATTAAACCGAATTGGTGCTTTTACAAATTGCTTGCTCAATCCAATTTGTGCATTAAATGGCAATGGTTCTCTATTGTTTTTATCATAAGTCGAAATCTGTGTTCCAACATTCATTAAGGTTAATGCTACACCTAATTTATATTGGGGATTATAATAAATAGCGCCTAAATCAGATGCTATCCCAAACGACTGATATTGCTCAAAGGATGAATATAAAAATTTTAAATTAGCCCCTACGCTAATACTTGAATCTAAATACGGAAGTTGCTGCGCATAGGCTGTATTAAAAGCATATTCTCCGGCTGTAAATTCACCGGTAATATCACCATTGGCATCTGCTTTAACAAATTTTCCATAACTGATATATTGCATTCCTAAATTATAAAAACCTTTTTTAAAACGATTGGAATAACTTACATAACCATATGCTATATCTGAAAAATAGTTGATATAACTCAGATTTAAATTATTTGACATTTGTCCGTTTATAAGTGCGGGATTAAAATGTACCAGATTAATATCTCCGTCATTTATTGCTATGACATTGCCCCCTAAAGCAGCTACTCTTGCTGAAACAGGAAGATTTAAAAATTCATACGTAGCTCTTCCTCCAAATTGTGCAAATATAGAATGCGATAGAATTATAAGAATAAATAAGGAAATTAAATGTTTCAATGCAAGATAATTTAATCGAGTGGCTGTATGGATAAACGAAAGTTAAATATATTTATTTTTTCCCGATTACTTTAAATTCTGTTCTTCTGTTTAGCTGATGTTGCTCTTCGGTACATTCAACACCATCTGCACATGCGTTAACCAACTCCTTTTCTCCTAAAGAAACAACAGCTACAATTTGCTTACGTGGAATCCCATTTTTAACTAAATAATCTACTACGGCATGTGCTCTTCTTTTTGAAAGATTAATATTATAAGTTGCAGAACCTCTTGAATCGGTATGTGCGCTAAGTTTTATTACAATATCGGGATGAGCTTTTAATAATGCAATGTTTTGTTTTAATGTTTCGGCAGCATCGCTTCTTATATTTGATTTATTAAAATCAAAATAAATAGGTTTTAAATCTAATGCTACTGCATCTTTTAATCCATCTGTTGATTCATTTCCTTTAAGTGCAATTTCTTTAGCTGCAGCAAGTGTTTGCTCATCCATAACCTGTACTTTTTTGCTAAAACACATTGCTTCAAATTCGCCTCTTAAATTTTCTGTTATTAATTCTAACTTAATTTCTTGTTCGCCTTTATTTGTAAATGTGTATTTAATGTTTTTTCCTTCTATAATTGAATCTGTTTTTATATTCCAGTAGTAATCGTTTACTTTTAAATCTATCAAGTTTACATTAGCAGATAACTCATACTCTTTATTTAAAACTAAAGTGTCTTTAAAAAGAAAATTAATTTCATGTCCTTTACTGCTTTTGTTACCGGCTATTAAATCACAATTTGTAAATGTAGGTTTTGACAAAAATATAGCTTTATAAATATCCATATCTCCCAAACCTTCTTTACGTGAGGAAGCAAAATAAGCTGCATTTCCTTTTTTATTGGGGAGATAAAAAATATCATCAGCGCCTGAATTTATTGGTATGCCTAAGTTTTCAGGTTTTTCAAAAGTTCCATCGGGGTTGATTTTAGCTTTAAAAATATCATAACCTCCAATGGTGTTATGCCCCTTTGAAGAGAAGTATAAATACGTGCCATCAGGTGTAATGTATGGGCTATCTTCGTTTTCAGGGGTATTAATTACATCTCCTAAATTTTCAGCAACTCCCCAATTGCCATCGCTTTGTTTTTTTGCTCGGTATAAATCTAATTTCCCTTTTCCATCTTTACGTTCGCTGCTAAAGTAAAGTGTATTGCCATCAGCAGTTAAACATGCATGGGGTTGATATCCTTTTTTGGGATTTACATTTTCGTTTAATACGGTAGGACCTGTCCAACTACCATCACTGTTCAATTCCGAAATAAATACTTTATCCTCTTTATATGTAAATAGTTTTTTCTCATCATGGCTTAAGCCAATTACAGCATCATGCTTAGGAGAATTTAGAACTAAACCAACATATTTATCGTCTAATGAAAATTGCTCTGCCTGTGTAAAACCTTTATCGGTTTTTCGGGCTATATACATATCTTCATAAAATTTTTCATCCTGAGAATCTTTTCTTCCTCCTGTATTTTTATTTCTCCGTGATGTAAACATTAATACACTTTCGTCATCAGTAATTACGGGAACATAATCTGCGTAAACTGAATTAATATTTGATCCAAGATTTTGAATTTTTACAAATTTGTTAGCAGCAATTGTAAATGAATTACCTTGGTTGCATTGTGCTATTTTTAAGTTAACTTCTTTCAGCAACTCTTCACCTGCTTTATTCGATTTAATGTATCGTTTAAAATGATGATAGTTTTCTATTGCATCTTGAAAATTACCGGAATATTGATGAGCTTCGGCTAATAAAAAATAAATTTCTCCAAGGGTGTCTTTTTTGGTATATTGAAGTGCTTTTTGAAAGTGTGGTATCGCTGATGCTTTTTGGTCTTCGGTGTAGTAGAAATAATTTAATCCTAATTCGTAATGATAATCAGGATTTTCAGGATATTTCTCAACCAACATTTTATATGTTTCTCTGGCTTCTTCATATTTGCCGTTTAAGGTATATTTTCTTGCTTTACGCAATAATTTAGTATTACTAATTGATGCATTAGTATTTGCTACTAAAAAAAGACTGATTAAAATAAAAATAATATCTAATTTAATGATTATTTGACGAATCCTCATTTTATATAATTGATAATCAACAAGTAAAATTATAAAGATTTTTCAATAATAACAATTTTATTTTCCTTTATTTTTCTTTTCTCTATACTCTGAGTTTAATCCTTCTAAAACTTCTTTTGTAATATCTAAAGAATCGTTTGCAAATAAAATTCCCCCTCCTTGAGAGTAGCCCAATACATAGCTAAAGTTTTTACCTGTATTAAACTTTTTTATGTATTCAGTTATTGCTTTTTGAAGCATTTCGTTTTTATCTTGTTCTTTTGCCAGTAAATCAGCTGCAAGTTGTTCTCTTAAATCATATAACTTTTGTTGACGCTCCATTAATTCGGCTTCTTTTTTTCTGGCATCATCCATCGAAATCATCCCTGATTGAACTTTTTGCTGATAATCCATTACATCATTTTCAAGCTGACGTGCTTTTGCTTCAATTTGACCTTCTGCTTTTGCTTTTTCTTTTTGTAAAATTTCAATTTCGTTTTTTACATACTCATAATTTTTCCATAGGCTATCTGTATTTATGTAATAAATGGTAGGTACTATATGCCCTTCCGGTGCTTCCACATGTAATTCTTCTACTTTTTCTCTCTCAGCTAAACATGTATTTTTTAACTGAAAATGTAAATAATATAATACAGCTACTGCAACTGTCAACACAAGATTGAGAACTAACGAAATATTTTTCATGATAGTAAATTTAAGATTTAAAAATAGTAAATGCGAAGTTACAATTTATTATTACTCCAAAATCAAGGTAAATAAATCACTCCACTGCAGGTATCTTTTTGAGCTCCTGTTACGCTTTTTAAAACATTAATTTTCCCTGCCCATCTAAGTAAGCCTAAAAAAGCAAAAATTAAAGCTTCTTTAAATTCAACCAAATTATTTTCAGGAATAATAATCTGCGCTTTAGTATAATTTTTAAATCGTTTTACTAAATAGGCATTATATGCACCTCCGCCCGTAATTAATATTTTTTCGTTTTTCTTTGCTTTTAAGGAATGTGCCAATTGATAAGCAATATGCTCTGTAAAGGTTGCTAATAAATCGTATTCATTCAATCCTGAATCATGTAATAAGGGGATTACATAGTTATCTACCCATTCTTTACCTAATGATTTTGGAGCTTTTTGGCGATAAAAATTCAAATTGTTTAATTGTTTTAAAAGCTTTTCGCTCACTTTACCTTTTTTTGCCATTAAGCCATTTTTATCAAAAGCTTTACCTAAGCGTAAAGCCAATTCATTCAACACAATATTTACAGGGCAAATATCAAAAGCTATTCTTTTCTTATTTTTTCGGAATGAAACATTGGCAAAACCTCCCAGATTTAAGCAATACTTATATTGATTAAATAATAACTCGTCACCCATTGGGACTAAGGGAGCGCCTTGACCATTATAGGCAACATCCAATGTTCTGAAATTACACACTACCGGAACTTTAGCTTGTGCAGCAATATTTGCTCCATTGGCTATTTGTAAAGTAAACCCTTTATGAGGTTGATGAAACACTGTATGACCATGAGAAGCAATAAAATCAGGATTTTTAAGATTTTGAGCTTTAATAAACTTTTTAACCTGATTACCAAAATACCTACCTAACTCTGCATCGAGCATGGTTAAATCCATACCACTCATATTTATAGCTGCTACAAGCTTTTTCTTTAAAACAGGTGGGTATTTTACAGTTTGAGCTGCCTTTATAAAATACTCCCAAGTATCTTCTTTCTTAGTAAAATGGCAATAGGCTATATCTAATCCATCGAGCGAAGTTCCTGACATTAAGCCAATAACATTGTAGGTATGTTGAACCATTCTAAATTATTTTTGTTTTATGAGCAATTATAATGATAATGTAGCTATTATTTTTATTTTTGCCCGAATATTAAAAAGATAATTATACTAATAACATCATAAATTTAAAATTATGCATATTCAACTATCTGAAGAACATTTAATGATTCAAAAAGCAGCAAGAGATTTTGCAAAGGATGTATTAAAACCGGGAGTAATAGAGCGTGATGAACAGCAAAAATTTCCTGCTGAAGAAATAAAACAAATGGGGCAATTAGGATTTATGGGAATGATGGTTTCTCCTGAATATGGAGGTGGTGGAATGGATACCATTTCGTATGTATTGGCGATGGAAGAAATTTCAAAAATTGATGCTTCAGCATCGGTGTGTATGTCGGTAAATAATTCGCTTGTATGCTGGGGTCTTGAAAAATTCGGAACAGAAGAACAAAAAAGAAAATATTTAGTACCACTTGCCAAAGGCGAAATTATTGGAGCATTCTGCTTATCTGAACCGGAAGCAGGCTCAGATGCTACATCGCAAAAAACTACGGCTATTGATATGGGCGACCATTATCTTTTAAATGGTACCAAAAACTGGATTACCAATGGTAGCTCTGCATCTGTATATTTAGTAATTGCTCAAACTTATCCTGAAAAAGGACACAGAGGAATTAATGCGCTTATTGTAGAAAGAGGCATGCCCGGATTTACTGTTGGTCCTAAAGAAAACAAAATGGGTATCAGAGGAAGCGATACGCACTCATTAATGTTTCAGGATGTAAAGGTACCAAAAGAAAATCGTATAGGAGAAGATGGGTTTGGATTTAAGTTTGCCATGAAAACATTAACAGGTGGGCGCATAGGAATTGCTGCTCAAGCATTAGGAATTGCCAGTGGTGCATATGAGTTAGCTTTAGCTTACTCAAAAGAAAGAAAAGCATTTGGTAAACCAATAAGCGAACATCAGGCCATTGCATTTAAATTAGCTGATATGGCTACAGAAATTGAAGCTGCTCGCTTACTTTGCTTAAAAGCCGCATGGATGAAAGATAATGATTTAGATTATAACGAAGCTAGTGCTATGGCTAAATTATACGCTTCAAGAGTAGCTATGTGGGTTACTACCGAAGCAGTTCAAATACATGGTGGATACGGTTATGTAAAAGAATATCATGTAGAGCGCTTAATGCGCGATGCGAAAATTACTCAAATTTATGAAGGAACCAGCGAAGTTCAAAAAATTGTAATATCTCGCTCTATTTTGGGATAAGGATAAATTAAATAACTAAACCCTATAAAATCCCTGCAAATTATTTGCAGGGATTTTTTTAAAAATTATATCGCAAACCATTTCTGAAATTATAATAAGTTTTTCTAATACCTTCAGGTGGAAATGCATCATGCTGATAATTTAACGATAATAAATACGACAACTTACCGATTAGTCGAATTTCCATTGTTCCTTGTGCAGAAAATCTAAAGTCTGAAAAATTAAATATATCGGGTTGAAAATAACTTATCATATCAATTACTATGTTATTTTTTATAGGAAAGCCAAATGATATATAATTACTGTTTCTATGTGTTCGATTTATCTTTCCTGTTGTTTCTTCTTCATATTCGTACATATATAAAACTCCAATAAATAAACGTGTTTTTAAGCTGTCGTTCTTCACAATTGTAAAGCGAGGTCCTGTACCCGACAATGATCTGAATTTCATTTTTAATACATCGTTATATTGAAATTGCTGAAAAGCTTCATAAGTAATATTTTGAGAAAATTTATAATTATATCGGAAATGCTGAAATCCATCATTAATGAAGCCGGTTTTATTTATGCGTTGAAAATTATTTTCAGTTATTGAAATTATTGAATTCTTGTCTTTTGCATATTGAAATTTTAAATTATTGTTCATGATAAATATGTCATTCTGATTTTGAATAAATGACATATTGATATTTATATCTCCACTCCATCCTTGCTTATCTGCCGCTAATCTTCTGTTTTCGATATGTACAATTTGTTGTGAATATGAATTAGAACACAACAAGAAAATAATGTAATATGTAACTATTTGTTTCAATTATATTAACTCCTTCCCATTCATAACTGAATAGAGCAATGCGGCATATCGTATTGCTTTGCCTAATAACATCCAAACAGCCACATTTAACACATTGGAACGATAAAAACCTAATGCAACTGCCAAGGGGTCGCCAATTACAGGCAACCAACAGAAAAACGCAACATAACTTCCATATTTGCGAATATACAATCGAAGCCTTGGAAGTTTTTCGCGCTTAAATCCAAGCCATTTTTCCAATCGTTCAATATTACCCAGATAACCTAATCCATAATTGCTCATCCCTCCCAGCCAGTTTCCCAATGTTGCCAGCATTAAACACAATGTAATATCGTAACCACCTAAAAGCATTCCTGCCAAAATTACTTCTGAACTAAAAGGCAAAATAGTGGCTGCTAAAAATGAAGCCAGAAATAAGCCCCAGTAGCCGTATTCAAACCAATCGGCTGACATGAATTAATGAAAGTTTTTAGTAATAATAGTGCTTAATTCGGTATGAATATACCCATTGGATGCATTTATTTCTTTGCCAAATATATAATTATCTCCACCATCAAAATCAGTAACCTTACCACCGGCTTCCTGAACAATTAAGGCACCGGCAGCTACATCCCAGGCGTGTAAACTGTATTCATAAAACGCATCGAAACGACCACATGCAACATAAGCCAAATCGGTAGCAGCAGAACCAAGCCTTCTAATTCCGCGTGTTTTTTCCATTAATTCTCTAAGCAAATTCATATATGATTGTATGCGCTCAAAATCGTAATAAGGGAAGCCGGTTGCTATAAGTGTATCGCTTAAATTATTTGTTGTTGTAACATTAATTTTTGAACCGTTTAAATAAGCACCTCCATTTTTCCATGCATAAAAACATTCATCCAAATTAATTTCGTAGATAACTCCAAGCACAATTTCTTCTTTATCTATTAAAGCAATGCTTACCGAAAAGCAAGGTACACCATGTATAAAATTGGTTGTTCCGTCTAAGGGGTCAATTATCCAGTTTAGTGATTCGCTTTTTTTATCAATGGTTTCTTCTTCGGTAATAAATCCTGCTTCGGGTAATAATTCTTGCAAAGCTTGTACAAGCATATTTTCGGAAGTTTTATCTACATAGGTTACTAAGCTGTTTAAGCTTTTAACTTCTACCTGATGTGCTGCAATTTTATTACGTTCGGCTCTTATAAAAGAGCCTGCATGTTTTGCTATTTCACAAACCTTTAAACAAATTTCCTGATAGTTCATTAAGATATTTTTTTTTCTGATTTCTTTTTAAAATATATCAAACCTGAAAGTCCTAATAATATTAACACTACGGCAATAATTTCAGCTTGTGTTGGGTGAAAACCAAATATATTGTACTTTTCGTTTACGCGAATTTTTTCAATAAAAAATCGTTCGGTTCCATTTAAAATTAAATAAATACTAAACATGTATCCCGGAACTGATATTTTCTGTCTGATTGCCCACAAAACCCCAAATAAAGCGATACATACAATAGATTCATATAAAGGTGTTGGAAAAACTTTATCGGGTAATACATTGCAATGATTACCAACACAACCCGGAATAGGCACACCTTCGTTTATTACATTGTGTGGATAATCATAAGCCCAAAACCACTCCGGTAAAAAACTTAACCACGATGGTTGTGCCATAGTATTTACAATTCCCCAATCGCCATCGCCTGATATATGACAGCCCATTCTTCCTACTCCATAAGCCAACATTAATGCCGGTGCACAAGCATCTATTACATGCTCAATTTTCATATTGTTTTTACGCGCATAATAAATTACGGCTCCTCCCCCGCATATCAAGCCTCCATACATGGTTAAGCCACTAAATGAAAGCAATGCTCCTATAGGGTCGGCCATAAATTCAGCGGGATTTTCTAAATTGTGAAAAATTTTTGCACCCAATAAACCTGCAATAGCAGCAATAATGGTCATATTACCTACATGATCTGCAGGGCGAATTTGAATTTCTTTTATGGTTGGTTTATCCAAACGCTCTTTTTCGCGTTCGCGATATTTTAAATAAGCTGAAATACCTCCGCCAATTAATCCTCCAACAATACTTCCATTTAAAGACAAGATAAATTCCTGCGGATTGGCTACAAATCCTGAATAATCTAAAATGGCAGGTAAAACCTTATAGCCGATAATAAATCCTGTAGTGCCGGATGTTGCAAGTTCATATGGAGTAGCTTTATGACCTACTTTAACTCGTTTTATCGTAGGGAATAATTTCCCTTCGGCTTCTTTACGCGCTAATTCTTTAGCAAAAAAGTAGGCTGCCAATAAAAATGATATGGCAACAAAAAAACCAAAACTCTGTATAGGTAATGGAATATAAATTCCAAATAAATCATGTATTAAATCTGAAATGGTTGGATACATTTTATTGTTTTATTTTGTTGAAATTAATAGAAATTCATTAAGATTAATTACTAATTATAAAAATTAAAAATATTTTTCGTCTTTGATCTTTTTGTCTTTTTTCTTCTATGCACACTGCCTAATGCCTACTGCCAACTTACGACTTACGACTACGACTACGACTAATTCTCCTACAAAGCCGATGCTTCACTTTTTACTTCTGCCGTAAAAACTCCATCAACATCTATTTTTTCTAATTTCACTTTTTGGAGCGTATTGCATAAATTTTCATCAAAGGGAACGCGCACTTTTACATAATTTTCGGTAAAGCCATGCAAGTATCCTTCTTTATTTTCGGTTTCAAATAACACAGTTCTTTCAATTCCTATATTCTGTTCGTAAAACTGACGCAGCTTTTTTGAAGATAAAATTCTAAGCATTTTATTGCGCTGCTTGCGAACATTAACAGGAACAACTTCTTTTATTTCTAAAGCATCGGTATTCGCACGTTCTGAATAAGTAAACACATGTAAATAACTACAATCTAGTTGATTTAAAAAATTATAGGTTTCTAAAAAATCTTCTTCTGTTTCGCCCGGAAAGCCAACAATTACATCAACTCCAATACAACAATGCGGCATCAGTTCTTTTATTTTTGCAATTCTGTCGGCATATAACTCGCGCAGGTATCTTCTACGCATGGCTTTTAAAATTTTGTTGGAACCCGATTGTAGTGGAATATGAAAATGCGGCACAAAACGCTTTGATTGCGCTACAAATTCAATAATTTCATTCGATAATAAATTGGGCTCAATGGATGAAATACGGAAACGCTCAATACCTACTATCGTATCGAGTTCTTTTATTAAATCCAGAAAAGTTTCGTTACGTTTTTTACCACCGGAGAATCCTTTTCCAAAATCTCCAATATTTACTCCTGTAAGTACAATTTCTTTAATTCCTTTTTGGGCTATATCTTGGGCGTTTTTCACCACATTTTCAATACTGTCGCTGCGGCTTTTGCCACGCGCTAATGGTATGGTACAAAATGAACAGGTATAATCACATCCATCTTGCACTTTAAGAAAAACGCGGGTTCTGTCGCCAAAGGAGTAAGCATCTACAAAAAAATCTACTTCATTTATTTCGCAGGCATGTACTTCGGCTTCTTCTTTCTTTTTAAGCTCGTTGATGTATTGAATAATATTGAATTTCTCATTTGCTCCCAACACCAAATCAACACCTTCGATAGCGGCTATTTCCTGTGGTTTTAGCTGTGCATAGCAACCAATAATAGCCACAAATCCATCAGGATTGGCTTTTAAAGCCGAACGAACAATGGTTTTACATTCTTTATCGGCATTTTCGGTTACCGAACAGGTGTTTATTACGTACACATCGGCCGCCTGCGAAAAATCAACCTTTTGATAGCCTGCATTGGTAAAAAAACGGGCAATTGAAGAAGTTTCCGCAAAGTTTAATTTACAACCCAGGGTATGAAAAGCTACTTTTTTTGTTACAACTTCTGACATATTTTCCTTAAAAAACCATGCGAAGTTAAGGATTTAATAAGAAATTGCAGCTTTGTTATGTTATAGTAATAATTTTTGAGACCACTGTTGGAATTTTTACCAACAATTAAAAATTTAATTTTTTGTTGGCCAAAAGACCAACAAAAGTTTAAAAACTACAATCGTTTAGATTTCATGTATTTTATAAATATTGTTTGAAGTCCTTTTTAACACTTTTAACATATTAAAATAAATGTCGTATTTTTCAGCAATATCATAATGAAAATAATGCATCTTACAAGCTGATACAATATTTAATTTAACAGTGTTAGGATTGCAAAAATGAACAATTAAAGCGTTTTCTTTATTGCAAATGTTTTGATTTATTATATCCATTTTATCATAAAAACTTGCTTCACAATCACTATCAAAACATAAAATTATATAATCGTAATTTGTATTTTTTATTTCATGTTTAATAAAATTATTTATACACTCTTCATCAGATTTACATTCATATTGCTTATTAATACATGAAAAAATATTAATGCTTAATAAAAGTAAAATCAAGTTCTTTAATGTTGAGTTCATTGGTTTTTAGTTTATCAATATGCTTTTTAATTAAAATTCCTTTTTTTAGAATAATCAAATCAAAAGAATGTGTTTTGTAATCAAACTCAATTATATTATTTAACGATTTATTTTCTAAATCCAGTTTTAGTA
>CALKJP010000206.1 GCA_937995645.1 uncultured Bacteroidia bacterium | reverse complement strand
ATGATTGCTGAAATAGTTGCTGCTAGAAAGTTAGAAACAACCGGACATGAAATAATTAAATCCGTTCATCCTCATCCAACAATGAGTGAAGCCATAATGGAAGCTGCTGCAGCTGCTTATGGAGAAGTTATACATTTATAATAAAACTTAATTAAATATCAAATTTTAGCCTCCTGCAGTGGAGGCTATTTTATAATGTTTTGATTTATCAGAATTTATTTTTTAAATTCGCTCGTTATTTTACGAAATGAAAAATTATTTTTTACTTTTCTATTTATTATTAATCACTTTAATTAGCTATGGACAATATGCTTTAGACTATGGAGCAGTGGCTGGAGCAAGTAATTACTTAGGAGAAATAGGAGGAAAAGATAAAGAAAATCGAGAATTTTTATTGGACATGAAAATGGTGCATACCCGTTGGGCATTAGGTGGTTTTGTTCGTTACAGAATACATCCGATGTTAAATGTAAGGGGAATGCTAACTTATGGAAGAATTACAGGGGCTGATGCAAACTCAACTAATCCGGGACGTGTTGCAAGAAATTTAAGCTTCAGAAACGATATGTTTGAACTATCAGCTATAAGTGAAGTAAATTTATACGGAGTTAATGATGTTGGAAGTACAGGCAGATATCGCGTTGATTTTAGAACTTATACATTTACAGGTTTAGGCTTATTATTTCACAATCCAAAGGCGAAATCTTCAGTAGATGGAAAATGGTATGCCTTACAGCCGCTTCGTACAGAAGGACAAGGAATAATTCCCGGAACAAAACCTTATAGTCGCTTGCAACCAATTATTCCGGTTGGTGCAGGGTTTCATTATACAATTAAACGTAAATATAGAATTGGTGCTGAATTAGCCTACCGTTTTACTTTTACTGATTATTTAGATGATATCAGCACACGGCACCCGAAGCAAGGAGTTTTAACAGATCCTAAAGCTATTGAATTGTCTAATAGAACAGGCGAAATGGATCCTAATGCCGTTCCTGCCGATTTTACGTGGCGCCCCGGTCCCGGATCAATTAGAGGAAATCCTAAAGATAATGACGGTTATTTGTTTTTAACTGTTAATTATTCGTACGTTGAGCGTGGTAAAAGTAATTTTTATAGAGCTAAATACAGTTATTTGCTTAAAGGTAAACACAAGAAACGTAAAACTCGCGCTAAGTTCTAAAAGAGAAAATTTAATACTTTAAAAATTTAGAAAAGCTGCTTATAATACATCAAGCAGCTTTTCCATTTTAGAACCTCTTGAACCTTTAATTAATATTGTAGTGTTATTAAAATCCAATTCTTTAATGGAATCTATACATTTATCTACATTATCGAAATAGAGAAAACCATTTGCAACATCCTTAAATAAATCTCCAACTAAATAAACTTCTTTAAAATTATTTTGCTTAATTATGCTAATTAATTTTTCGTGCTCTAATTTTGCTTCATCACCTAATTCCAGCATATTTCCTAAAAAAATAATTTTTCTATTGGCATTTAATTTTACAAAATTTTGTATCGCTGCTTCCATACTGCTAGGATTCGCATTGTAAGCATCCAATAAAATAATTGTATTATTCTTTTTTATAATTTGAGAACGATTATTATCCGCTACATAAGCAGCTAAAGCCTGATTTATTTTAGTTACCTCAACTCCAAAATATGAACCAACACATGCTGCGCATAAAAAATTAGGGAGATTATATATACCCGGCAACTGCGATTCAACTAAATTATATTCTCCATTTTTCCACTTCCATTTAAATGAAATGCTTGGGTATTCTCGAATAATTTCTCCTACCAAATCTGCATCATTAGATTTTCCATAAGTAATAGCATTTAAATTTCTGGATAATGACATTTCTTTTAACTCTGCACTATCTGAATTTAGGAAAATTACACCGTTATGCGATTTTATATAATCATACATTTCTCCCTTGCCCTTTTTAACACCTTCTATTCCCCCAAATCCCTCTAAATGTGCTTTACCAATATTTGTAATAATTCCATAATCAGGCATGGCTATATCGCATAAAAAAGCAATCTCTTTTTGATGATTAGCTCCCATTTCAATAATGGCAAATTCAATTTCTTTTGTAATGGAAAGCAAGGTTAATGGAACACCAATATGATTATTTAAATTTCCTTTAGTGGCTAAAGTTTTGAATTTTTTTGATAATACCGTATTCACTAATTCTTTAGTTGTGGTTTTACCATTGCTTCCTGTAATGGCTAAAAAAGGAATACTTAGCTGTTTTCTATGATATTTTGCTAAACTTTGTAATGTAGATAATACATTGTCAACCAAAATTGTTTTTTCAGATTTATCAAAATTAGCATCATCAATAATTGCAAATGCTGCTCCAGCTTGTATAGCATCGCCTGAAAATATATTTCCGTCAAAATTTTGACCTTTTAATGCAAAGAATAATGAATTAGCTTCAATTCTTCTTGTATCGGTTGAAATTTTAGGATGTTTAAGGTAAACATCATACAATTCTTTAATACTTGATAATTTTGCCATATTTTAATCAATAAAAAAAGCCCCAAGTAACACCTGGGGCTTAAAATTAATTTATAACATATTAACGTCCTAAACCTACAGGACTACCAACACGTGTCATTGCGCAGCGGAATCCAATGTAATTAGTAGCTTGTTTTTCATCTAAAAATCTTCTTGCTCCTGGATTCATATAGAAAACACGGTCTCTCCAGGAACCTCCTTTATATACTCGAGCTTTATCATTTATCATTGAAGATACTCCCCACTCGTACATTAACTTATCTCCCTTATCGGCTAATACTTCTTGTTCCTGATCAGGAGTGCTGTAATATATACTTGATGCCAAATCGCCATCTAAATAGTTAATGTTATCTGCTTTTCGATAATTTCTTCTTGCTGCTAAATTATCTTTTTCAGGATCTACATTTCTCCATTGTAATTGCCCGGGTAATCCTACAATATTACCATCTTTATCGTATTGTATAGCATCATATTTTTCTGCCGGATTATCTTCTTCATCTTTTACAATAGTTTTGAAAACATTTCCTCTGAAAGGACGAAAATCTGATTTATCTTCAGGAGATAATGGACGATAAACATCCATAACCCATTCAGATACATTTCCCGCCATGTTATATAATCCATAGTCGTTTGGCCAATAGGAATATACAGGGGCTGTTATATCAGCATTATCGTTTAAACGACCTGCAACTCCCATATTATCACCTGCTCCACGCTTTAGGTTTGCTAATATTTCACCAATGTATTTGTTATCTGCATTACGAATTGCATGACCATTCCACGGATATAATTTTCTTTCAACAATTAATTCACCAATGGTATTACCAATTAAACCATATGCAGCATATTCCCATTCAGCTTCTGTGGGTAGCCTGTATTTACCTGTTTTTTCCTTTTGATTCAATTTTATAATAAACTCCTGAACATCTTCCTATGA
>CALKJP010000205.1 GCA_937995645.1 uncultured Bacteroidia bacterium | reverse complement strand
TCTGGCTAAATCTGCCATAGCAGCAACTAATTTTGTTTTTTCAGGAAATTGAGTAATGAGCATTATGGCAGTTGTTGCTGCTTTTTGTTCGCAATAGGCATGGTAGGTTAATATTTCTTCAATATTTTATTCGGCAATATTAGCCAAAGTTGTTGTTCTCACGAACTTTATAAGTGATTATGAAATTAAATATATGTTGATAAAAATACCAAAATAGTTACTAAAGATTTTCAATAAAAGAGCCATAGTGAAAACTATGGCTCTTTTATCAATTAAAATGAATGATTATTGAATAATCAATTTTTTCTTCACCATTCCTTTATCTGTTTGTATAAATGCAAGATACATTCCTTTGTTAAAATTACCTGATTCAATTATGGTTTTATTTGCATTTACATCATCAATCATCATTACTTCTTTTCCTGTTAAATCTACAATTTTAACAGATTGTATCATTAAATTTTCTGCTTCAATAGTAAAGTTGGAGTAATTGCTGGCAGGATTTGGAAATAAATTAATCATATCCTCTGCATAAAACTCATCAATACTTGCAGCAACTGCTACATGAATATCATCTATGTATAGGTTGTTCGACTGACCTCCATTGATGTATTCAAATCTGAAAATAGTATTGTTACTAATTGCAACAGCAGGAATATTAAAGCTTCTTAATCTCCACTGGTTTGCATTATTAGGCACAAAAAATGAGTTTGATTGCCCGGCAGTAATTAAATCTACTTTCTCAATTTTACCAATAGTAATCCATGTTTTGCCACAATCTTTACTTGCGTGAATGTTTAATACATCGTTCATATTTGCTATTTGAGTAGCCTGTGTAGCACAGGAGAAACGGAAAGCAATTCTATTACCACTTGTTGTACTTAAGTTTACAGCTGGTGTATAGAAATAATCCTTTTCACTTTTTTTATTTGGGCTAAAAGGAGGAGCAAATTGAGGAGGATCAAAGGAATTTATTCGAATACTTCTGTTTCCGGTAAAACCGGCACCCGATACTATTTCAAATTTTGATGCATCGGTAATAGGACTATCAAAAGCCCACCAGTGATAATCGCTTTGTGTATCTTCAAAACTTTCCCAAATATTACTTAAAGGAGCAGTTGAGTTATCTCTGATATAAATAAATTGTTGTTTTACACATACATCTGTACCGGCAGCATTTTGAACGGTTAATTTAATAGTTTTCCAGCCCGGTGTGCTGAATGAAACATTAGCTGTTGCTGTTGTTGCCGTTGAAGGTGAACCATCGTCAAATTCCCAAAAATAGGAGCTTGGTGTTCCTCTCCAGCTTCTGTCAGTGAAAGTAATATTGTCTCCTGTGCATACAAATCTTCTGTTGGCTGAAAAATCAGCCACAGGAGCACATACAGGAGGAGCTGTTACATCTACACCTGTAAAACTTAAATTGGAAGTTTGCCATAATTTATCGCGGTCAGAAGCAGGATTTTCCAGTGCTACACGCATGGCATAAGCTTGTCCTTCTGTAAACATTCGAGAACAATATGCATACTCCATATGGTTTTGAACATTTTCTATTATTGGAGGATTACAAAGTGATCCGTTTAAATTACACGTAGTCCAACCTCTGGTAACAGGAGTATCAGGTATTCCATCATCACCACAAGCAACACCGGGGTTATTGGTTGCACCCCAAGGATGATCCAATGATAATGAATGCCCAACTTCATGTGTTAAGGTTCTTGATCTGCCGGGAGAACTTGTACCTATTGAACCAACATAATCATGTAATAATATTACTCCATCAACCATTGCAAAAAAAGGAGAATTTGCTGCTGATGGTTTGTATGCATAACCTGCTACCCCTTGTCTGCCAATGGTTCTAACAATCCAGATGTTTAAATATTTGTCGCGTGGCCAGGCTACTAATTTCGATTCATCATCTGCATTATTAGTTTTAAAACTTGGATAACGCACAATACCATTGGTACAGTTGCCCATTGGGTCTCTGGTTGGTAGTTTAAATTCTATATTGGCATTTCCAATAATGTTTTTAAATGCATTTACTACCAAATTGGTGTCGCTGTTTTGTTTTTGAAAATCGCGGTTTAATATTGCTAATGCATCTAAAATTTGTGCATCAGAAATATTTTCGGAACCATATTCGTGTATTACATGAAAAACAATTGGAATAGTTACTTTAGGATAAGATGATTTTTGCTGTATAGCTATTAGCAGCAAAGAATCTCTCCAGCGCATAAATTCCTGATTTCTTACCATAGCATCCGGGTCTATTTCAAATAAGCGTTGCTCATAATAATCGGCTCCGCAGTTTAAATGTTGTGCCTGAAAAGATGGAAGAAAACCTATGGCGAAAAGCGCAAATACAATAAAAGCTTTTTTCATAAGTATAAGTTTTAGAGGTTGATGTTTTTGTAAAATTAAATTTTATCATCTTAACATTAGATTAAAATTTAGCTCTAAGGGTAATCATAAAGTTTCTTCCCGGAGCGCTTATTCCTGATGCAAAAATTCTGTAATTCTGGTCTAAAATATTTTCTAATGCAGCTTGTACCTGAAAATTTTTACTTATTTGATATGATGTTCTAACATTTAAAGTAATCCAGGCCGGATTGCCCCATACGGTTGCATAGCCGAAATTATCTTCACCAAACATATTATAATCTTTTACACGTTTCCATCCGTTATAAAGCATAAAAAATTCTCCTTTAAATTTCTTCAACTTTAAAATAAAACTTGTTTTGCCAAATACGGGTGGGATATGGTCTAATGGGTAATCGGTAGTATCGGTTTTAATTCTGCCATAGGTGTAGTTTATGGTACTAACAATGGAGAAAGCCTGAGTTACATCGGCATTAATTCCGGCATTAAATCCATAAATATATGCCTGATTTTTGTTTTGATTTGCCACAACTTTGCTTAATACACCTTGATACAAAATACTGTCTTGACCATTATAAGTAAACTTATCGGTTGCAATTAAATCCTGAATATGTGTGTAAAATACCGTTCCGTAAAGGGTAACTTGTTTATTTATTGTTTTTGAAATATTAAAATCACCGTTGTAGGTATATTCGGGCTTAATGCCTGGATTAGGAACAATAACAAGTCCGGGTTGTGTATCGAAAACTTTTCCTAAATCGTCCACATTCGGATTTCTAAATCCTGTTGAACCTAAAATAGAAAAACGCCAATCGTATCCGGGCATATATACTAAGCCTATATTTCCATTTACAGCATTGGTATTTTGTTCATAATTTAAAGGGGCAATTTTATAAAATGAGGTATCGGTAAATTTTGCATTTAATGTTACAACATTGAATCTTATACCTTGAGAAAAAATTAATTTTGGAGAAATTTCCCACGAATGTGTCAGGTAAGCAGCAGCGGTTATATATTCAGACCCACCGTTTGGATAACGTGTTGCAGCGTTTCTGGTGGTGTCGGTAACTATATTGTATTCGCTTGATTTTGAAGAAACACCATTAAATACACCTTCTATACCATAGCGTATTTCATTTTGGCCAATTTTTTTATCAAAATCGGCATTAATAGAATATACCTTTACATTTTCTATTTGACTTCTTCTCCAGTTATTCCCTCTTCTTCGTGTATGACGACTTTCTTCAATGTCTTGATAAGCAAGTGTAACGCGAGCCTTAGAATAAATGCCTTTTTCTGCATTTAAATCAAGGTGATAGGCTGCAAATAATCTTTCTTGTGGACCATAATACCATTCTGCATCTCGTAATTTCCCGTTTGGCGCATAAGTATTAAGCCGGTCGTAACGAGGTAAATTGGAAGTGGTGGAGTATTGAAAATTTAATGTATGCGAAATTTTATCACTTTGTTTATATAATATTTTTTGCATTACATCGTATTGCTTGTAGGCACTCTGAGTTTGAAGGTTTATATTGTTGGTTAAAACCATCGAATCTTTATTGTCAATTCGTATGATTTCATGCCTTCTGTGTCCCCAGTTTCCATAAAAATCATTTCTAATATTTCCTTGCATTACATCACCAAAATCAGAGTAATTAATACTGGTTAAAAATGCTATTTTATTTAAACCTAAGTTAAAATCAATATGCCCTGTTTTTTCTTGATTAGCAGTTGAATAACGTGTAAATGCATTACCTTTAAAATGTACTTTGCCATTATCAGATACTTCTGGTTTTTTAGTATGAAAATGTATAACACCACCTAAGGCATCACTTCCGTATATTACCGAACCCGGACCAAATACTATTTCAAGGTTTTCTAACATATTGTTATCTATGGTCATTGAATTTTGTAAATGTCCGCCACGGTAAATGGCATTATTCATTCGTACACCATCTACAACAAGCAATACTTTATTGGCTTCAAAACCTCTGATTATGGGGCTTCCGCCTCCTGCCTGACTTTTTTGCACCAGTACGTTTCCGCTTTGTTGTAATAAATCAGGCGTGGTTTGTTGACCCATAAATTCAATTTCTTTAGCATTTATTACTTGAATTTGATGAGCAACATCTTTACGTTTTTCTTCAAATTTACTTGCCGATACAACTATTTCGTTTAAGTCGTAGCTTTTTTCCGCTAAATAAACTTTAAAGTTTTGTTGCTCAATCTGCTTTTTTGTTAGGCTTTGACTAAAATAGCCAACTAATTGAAAAGATAAGGTATCATTATCGTTAAAGGCAGATATATCGGCTTTGCCTTTAAGATTTGTGGTTGTTCCAATATTTTTTTCGCTATTATATACAGCAACGTTTGAAAGGGGTTTAAAATTACTTTTGTTTAAAACTTCTACAGTTTGAGCGCTAATGGGAATAGCAAAGCATATCAATGCTGCTTTAAGCAATTGTTTTATCATTTTTGTATAATTTAGTTGTTAGTTAATACATAATTTATCTCATTCGAATATCATTCGAGAGGGACTTTATACTGAATATGTATTAACTAAAACAGGGTGGGGGAGAATCTTTTGAAATAAAGAATTCTTTTATTTTAAACAAATAACCCGTATTGGGAGTAAAATCGGAATATAAAATTTGAAATAAAGTAGGATGTTCAGGATAATAATCTTTTTTGTATTTTTTAAGTTCTTTTTTTGATTTTGAAAGTGGATTATGATGTGCATCCCAATCATTATAATTATGAATATGCTCATTTAATCGAGCAAATAAATTAGTTTCTTTTGGGTCATGAATAACTATGTAATGAGTAGTATCAGCTTCTTCTTTAGCATATAAAATATCATACATTTCTCCTTTGTAACGAAACTCTCCTTTGTGTATTCGTTTAAAATCTTTATTGGGTCTTTCTTCCATCCATTTGGGAATAGAAAAAAGCAACCTTTCATTTTTAGGGATGCCATATTTTATTCTTTTTTTTATTTCTTTTCTTACCAGCGTTTGTTCGTATTTAAAAATTATAAAAACACCTATGCTATTAAAAAGCATAATAAAAAGAAATAATATGGCAAGTCTTTTTTTCAAATCATTAATATTTACAATTTTCTACATTAGGAGAATTAATATTTACAATTTTAATATGATTTTTTGTAAGTTGAATTTCTGTATTGAAATCTTCTTTAGTATTGGTGGTTTCTAATAAATATATCGGATCTTCCATTCCATGAATTTTACTTTTGCTGAAATTTATGGTGGCAGACAAAATTATGTTTTTTACAAGAGCCGTGTCAAGGCGAATACTTAAGCATTTAATATATTTAACAGTTGTAGAATCGTTTAAGTCGAAAGGTTTTTCAATAATTTCATTATAAATTCTATTGGAAGGTAGCCATGAAGTAAAATTTCGGTCGCGCTTATAAATTAATAGAAAATAAACGGCTATACAACCAAGTAAAACTCCTGTTAAATATAAGCGTAAGCGTTTCCCGAAATTCATATTGTTTTAAATAATTAGTATATAATAATAATAATTGCCAACTCTTAACTGCTAACTGACTTCTGACTTCTGTTTACTAAAATGCAGCAATAAGCAGATCTAAATCTTTATATGCAAAATTAAATGTTTCTCCAAGGTACTTATTAGTCAAAATTCCATTGTAGATATAAACCCCACTGCGTAATCCTTTATGTTTACGGATAAAGTTATCTATTCCGCCCTCTTCGCCCATTTCTATCATAATAGGAGTAAGCACATTGCTTAAAGCATAGGAAGCAGTTCTCGCTACGCGTGATGCAATATTAGGAACGCAATAGTGAATTACTCCGTATTTTCTAAACACCGGATTGGTATGAGAAGTAACTTTTGAAGTTTCAAAGCAACCTCCCTGGTCAATACTAACATCTACAATTACTGAACCTGCTTTCATGTCGCTTACCATTTGTTCGGTAACTACACATGGGGTTCTTCCTTGTGGTGCACGAATAGCACCAACAACCACATCCGCATTTTGTAAAGCTTTAGATAGTTCAGTTGGTTGTAATACAGAGGTAAATAAACGTGTACCTAATTGATTTTGTAATCTGCGTAATTTATAAATTGAATTATCGAATATTTTTACAGATGCTCCTAATCCTAATGCAGCACGTGTAGCAAATTGACCAACTGTTCCGGCACCAATAATTACAACTTCAGTTGGTGCAACTCCTGAAATGCCTCCAAGCATTAAACCTTGTCCGTTATTTACATTGCTTAAATATTCTGCAGCAATAAGCATAGCTGTATTTCCTGCAATTTCACTCATTGATCGAACTATAGGAAAAATACCTTCATCATCTTTTATAAAATCAAATGCAACTGCTATAACGCGTTTCTCCATTAGCTTTTTTACATACTCTGCATTTTGAGTAGATAGCTGCAAGGCTGAAATGATGGTTTGTTTATGTTGCATCATATCAATTTCCTGCAAGGATGGAGGCTCTACTTTTATGATAACATTGGCCTTATATACATCTTCTACTGAATATGCTATACGAGCTCCTGCTTCGCTGTAATCTTTATCCTGAAAATTTGATGCAATGCCGGCATTGGTTTCTATTACTACCTCGTGGCCGTTACCTACCAGTACATGAACAGCTTCCGGTGTAAGTGCCACACGATTTTCTTGAAAGGAAGTTTCTTTGGGGATTCCAATATATAAAGCCCCTTTTTTCTTTGCTATTTCAAGCATTTCTTCTTGCGGCATCATGGCTGCAGAGCGTGCCAGCGATTGAATAATATCTTGAGCATTACCCATTTTATTAAAATACGATTATGGTTTAAGATAGTGTAAATATACGTTCTTTATCGTGTACTTTAATTGTTATTTTTAGATATTTTTCAGGCAATAAAGGTTCGATTTTTTCGGGCCATTCTATAAAACAAATATTTCCGCTATAAAGATATTCTTCATATCCCAAATCAAAGGCTTCTTGTAATGAATTTATTCTGTAAAAATCAAAATGAAATATTTTATCTCCTTTTTGGGTGTGGTATTCGTTTACTATTGAAAAAGTAGGGCTATTGGGATTATCGTTAACATTTAGCTTTTCGCAAAGTTTTCTGATTAATGTTGTTTTACCAGCTCCCATACTTCCGTAAAAAGCCCAGATTTTATATTCTGTTGTATATGGAATAAGCTTTTGAGCCAGCAAATCAAGCTCATTAAGGCTGTTTATTTTAAAATTATCAATCATTAATTTATGCTTTAGGGCTTAATACCGCAAAAGGAATAATCATTTCTTCTAACGAAATGCCTCCATGCTGGAAGGTGTTTTTATAATAACTTACATAATGATTATAGTTATTGGGATAGGCAAAAAATAAATCTTCTTTTGCAAAAATAAAGGTATCACTCAAATTGCTTTTTGGTAAAAATATTTCTTCCGGTTTTTTTACTTCAAATACATCTTTTTTGTTGTAATCAAGGCTTTTGCCTACTTTGTAGCGTAAATTAGTATTGGTATTTTTATCGCCTACCACTTTTGATGCTTCGGTTACTTTTATTGTTCCGTGGTCGGTAGTAATTGCAATTCTAATTTTCTTTTCTGCCAGTTGTTTAATAATGTCCATTAAGGGAGAATGTTCAAACCATGAAAGTGTGAGCGAGCGGTAAGCAGCATCATCGTTAGCCAATTCTCGAATTACTTCCATTTCGGTTCGGGCATGCGAAAGCATATCTACAAAATTATAAACAAGTACATTAAATGGATTACTCAATATGTTGTTCAGATTTTCCGCTACTTTTTTTCCAAAACTTAAGTTGAGTACTTTGGTATATGAGTGTTTTATGTTTTTTCCCAATCGTTTTAAATTATCAGCTAAAAATTCTGATTCAAACTGATTTTTACTTCCTTCATCATCTTCGTTTAACCACATTTTAGGAAAACGTTTTTGAATTTCGCTGGGCATTAAACCTGCAAAAAGTGCGTTACGTGCATACTGTGTAGCAGTAGGTAATATACTGTAAAAAGTCTCTTCACTGTCGGTGCGATAGTAATTATTTATTACTTGTTGTATTACTTTCCACTGGTCGTAACGAAGATTATCAATTACTATTAAAAAAAGTGGTTCATTTAATAATGGCAAAACTTTATTTTTAATTAAAGTATGCGACATGGTGGGAGCATCAGCATCTTTTCCATTTACCCAATTGGTATAATTTTTTTCAATAAAGCGGCTAAACATGTTATTTGCTTCCTTTTTTTGCATGGTTAATATTTCGCCCATACTGCTGTCTTGTGCTTTTTCAAGTTCAAGTTCCCAAAATACCAGTTTTTTATAAACTTCTGACCATTCTTTATGGTTAAGATTATCGCCCAAAGTCATTCCTATTTGGCGAAATTCCTGCTGATAATTGGAGGTAGTTTTTTCACTTACAAGTCGTTTATTATCTAAATTTTTTTTAATGGTAAGTAAAATTTGTTTAGGATTTACCGGTTTTATTAGGTAATCGGCAATTTTAGAACCTATGGCATCTTCCATTATATGTTCTTCTTCGCTTTTGGTAATCATTACAACAGGAACATCATTTCGCAAAGATTTTATGCGTGTTAAAGTTTCAAGGCCTGAAATGCCCGGCATGTTTTCATCTAAAAAAACAATATCGAATCTATTTTTTTCAAAAAGCTCAAGAGCATCATTTCCATTAGTTGCAGTAGTAACCTGATAGCCTTTTTCATTTAAAAATAATACATGTGGGCGCAAAAGTTCAATTTCGTCATCAGCCCAAAGAATTGTTACATTTTCCATAATATATTAACTTAACGGCAAATTGAGAGTTTAAAAATAAGCATTTTAAACGTGATGATATGATACTTATTGTTATCTAATGTTATAGATAGTATTTTTGCAAGCAAATTTTTGAGAAATTCAATTGATGATGGCCAAAAACCAGACTAATAAACTGAAAATATTTAACGACCCTATCTATGGTTTTATTACCGTTCCTTATCCTATTATACACGATTTAATTGAGCATCCATATTTTCAACGTTTGCGCAGAATTAAGCAGGTGGGAATGTCGCACATGGTATATCCCGGTGCATTGCACACGCGTTTTCATCATGCTATGGGTGCCATGCATTTAATGACAGAAGCTATTGAGGTATTGAGGTTTAAAGGTGTAAAAATTTCGGATGAGGAAGCCAAAGGAGTTACCATTGCCATTTTATTACACGATATTGGACACGGGCCTTTTTCACACGCTTTAGAACACAGCATTGTTAGTGGAGTCCATCACGAAGATTTATCGAGCTTGTTTATGCAGCGGTTAAATGAAAAATTTAAAGGGCAATTAACTACCGCCATTCGTATTTTTAACAATACCTATCCTAAAAAATTTTTACATCAATTGGTTTCTGGTCAATTGGATATGGACAGAATGGATTATTTGAATCGTGATAGTTTTTATTCAGGAGTCTCGGAAGGGGTAATTAGTTACGACCGTATAATTAAAATGCTCAATGTACACAAAGACCAATTAGTAGTAGAAGATAAAGGGATTTATTCTATTGAAAAATTTATTGTTGCCCGCAGATTAATGTACTGGCAGGTATATTTACACAAAACAGTTTTATCGGCCGAAAATTTACTGGTAAATATATTGTCTCGCGCTAAGGAGCTTGCCAATAAAGGCGAAGAGCTTTTTGCAACACCTGCTTTTAAGTATTTTTTGTATAATAAAATAAGTAAAAAAGATTTTGATAAAAATCCTGCACTGCTTGATTTGTTTGCGCAATTAGACGATTATGATATTCATACATCCGTAAAAGTTTGGATGAACCATTCCGATAAAGTGCTGGCACGCTTGTGTACCAATATGGTTGAACGTAAATTATTTAAAATAGAGCTGCAATCAGAGAATTTTAAAGAAAATTATGTATATAAAAAACTAAAAGCGGTTATGCACAATTATAAAATTTCTGAAAAGGAAGCAGCATATTTTGTAATAACCGATAAAATTTCGAATAATGCTTACAATCCTGAGAAGGATAAGATTAATATATTGTTTAAGAATGGGAATTTAAAAGACATTACTGAAGCATCAGATCAATTAAATATTCGAGCTCTTTCTACACCTGTTCAAAAACATTTTATCTGCTATCCTAAAGATTGTTAATCGAGTTTTTCAAAATCAAATAATTTTTTATCAAACAAATGTGAAGGGTGTACATTTTTTAGAGCAGTAAAAATTATTTCATTTCGGTCGGGATATTTTTCGCTCCAGTCTTTCATCATTTGTTTGATTTTTTTTCGCTGTAAATTTTCTTGCGAACCGCATAAATTGCATGGTATTATTGGAAAGTTTTTATGTTGAGCATAAATTTCAATATCTTCCTCATTGCAAAAAGCTAATGGACGAATAACCACATGACGCTTATCATCGGTTTTATAAATTGCCGGCATGGTTTCTATTTTTCCTGCAAAAAACAAATTCAGGAAAAACGTTTCCAAAATATCATTTTTATGATGTCCCAAGGCAATTTTAGTTATTCCCATTTCAGAGGCTACATCATAAAGCGTTCCTCTGCGTAAGCGTGAACAAAGGCTGCACATGGTTTTACCATCAGGAATTTTTTCTTTTACAATGGAATAGGTATCGCGTTCTACAATTCTAAAAGGAATATTTTGCGAACTAAGATATTCCGGTAAAATATGTTTGGGAAACCCGGGTTGTTTTTGGTCAAGATTTACAGCAATCAATTCAAAGCTATTATTCATAACCATTTGCACGTGCAGTAAAATATCCAGCATGGTAAAACTATCTTTTCCGCCCGAGATACAAACCATAATTTTATCGCCTGGTTCAATCAATTTAAATTCTTCAATAGCATTCCAAACTTTCTTTCTCAGCTTACGGGTAATTTTTTCTGCTAATTCTGTATTTACAGAGGTTTGTATAGTATTTGCAGCAATCATATTATTCTTAGAATTTATACAAAGGTACTTCTAATTGATTTTATGAGGCTAAATTTTAAAAATAACATTTTTAAAAATAGTATTATGGAATAGTATATTATAAAGCAACATGGATAAACGTTCCTTAAAATTAACCCTTTTTTATGTATATGTTTGATAATCAAGGTTAAATTAGGTTAAACAGTTTTTTTTAACCCTGTGTTAAAAAAAAATAAAAAACACGCTTTACAGCCATATTATTATATGTATTTTTGAAAAATGGAATTTAGTGCAATTCAAATAGCTCAATTATTAGGTGGTACTGTAGAAGGTAATCCAGAAGCTAAGGTTCATCAACTTTCTAAAATTGAAGAAGGAGTGCCGGGAGGTATATCATTTTTAGCCAATCCTCAGTATGCGCCCTATATTTATACTACCGATGCATCAGTTGTTATTGTTAATAAAGATTTTGCGCTTGAAAAAGCAGTTAAAAATACGTGTACACTCATTCGTGTAGAAAATGCCTATCAGGCATTTACTAAATTGCTTGAAATATATAGCCAACTTCAGCGCGACAAAAAAGGCATAGAACAAGGTGCATTTATTGAACAATCAACAATTTTAGGGAATGATGTATATGTAGGTGCAACCGCATATATTGGTAAAAATTGTAAAATTGGTAATCAAGTTAAAATTTATCCGCAAGTATATATTGGTGATAATGTGGAAATAGGTGATAATACAACCCTGTTTTCGGGAGTTAAAATTTACTCCGATTGTAAGATTGGAAAGGAGTGCATGATTCATTCAGGAGTTGTTATAGGTAGTGATGGTTTTGGATTTGCTCCAAACGCAGATAATAACTATAAAAAAGTGCCTCAAATTGGGAATGTAATTATTGAAGATAATGTAGAAATTGGAGCTAATACTACAATTGACAGAGCCACACTCGGATCAACCATTATTCGTAAAGGAGTTAAATTAGATAATTTAATTCAGATAGCCCATAATGTAGAAATAGGAGAGAATACCGTAATAGCTTCACAAACCGGAGTTGCAGGATCTACCAAAATTGGAAAAGATTGTATGATTGGAGGACAGGTTGGAATAGTTGGTCACATCTCCATAGCTAATAAAGTTAAAATTGCAGCACAATCCGGTATAGGTTCCAGTATCACAGAAGAAGGATTAATAGTGCAAGGCTCTCCTGCATTTGCAATAGGAGAATACAAGCGCTCGTATGTAGTATTTAAAAATTTACCAGATATAAATTCCAAAATAAAAGAATTGGAAAAACTGATAAAAGAATTAAAAGAATTACAAAAACAATAAACAAACAACTCATGCAAACTGCAGAAAAAAGTGCTCCTGTAGCTTTAAGTGAATCAAACTCATTAAAAAAAGTGATGCAAACCACATTAAAGAAAGAAGTTTCGATAAGTGGAGTAGGATTACATACAGGTCAAAAGGCTACATTAACATTTAAGCCGGCACCTGCCAATCATTGGTATAAGTTTAAACGAATTGACTTAGAAGGACAACCAATAATTGAAGCCGATGCCGATAATGTAGTTGATACATCAAGAGGTACAACGCTTGCAAAAAACGGAGCAAAAGTTCATACAACCGAACACGTATTAGCAGCTTTAATAGGTTCTGAATTGGATAACGTATTGATAGAAATTGATGGACCTGAAATGCCAATTATAGATGGCAGCTCAGCTGCTTTTATGGCTATATTAAATGAAGCAGGAGTGCAAGAATTAGATGTTGAGCGCGATTATTTTATAATAAAAGAAAATATTACCTACGAAGATTTAGATCGAAATATTGAAATGTTGGCAGTACCACAGGATGAATTTAGAATTACCGTAATGGTTGATTATCATTCTAAAATTTTAGGTACACAGCATGCTTCTATGTACAATGTGCGTGAATTTGCCACAGAAATAGCACCCTGCAGAACCTTCTGCTTTTTGCATGAAATAGAACCATTATTTAAACAAGGATTAATTAAAGGCGGTGATTTAAACAATGCCATTGTGCTTGTTGCAAAAGAAATATCACAGGCTGATTTAGATAAACTTGCCGACTTATTTGGAAAACCTCACATGGAGGTTAAGGGCATTGGGGTATTAAACAATACCGAAATGCATTTTGATAATGAGCCGGCACGTCATAAATTATTAGATATAGTTGGCGATTTAGCATTGGTAGGAAAGCCTATTAAAGGCCATATTCTTGCTGCTCGCCCGGGGCATCATGGCAATGTAGCATTTGCAAAAAAAATAAAACAAGTTATAAAAGAGCAGGAAAAAAACAAAGCTCCCAAATACGATCCGGATAAGCCTGCAATTTTTGATATTACTGCAATTGAAAAAATGTTGCCACATCGTCAACCATTTTTATTGGTTGATAAAGTAATAGAAATAAGCGACAGGCATGTAGTAGGCATAAAAAATGTAACCATGAACGAAGAGTTCTTTAGAGGTCATTTCCCCGGAAACCCGGTAATGCCGGGCGTATTGTTAGTTGAAGCAATGGCTCAAACCGGAGGAATTTTTGTGCTAAGTTCCAGCTCCATTCCCGATCCTGAAAACTATTTGACCTATTTCATGAAAATAGATGGAGTTAAATTTAAACAAAAAGTTGTTCCGGGCGATACCGTAATATTTAGATTAGAATTAGCCTCACCAATCAGAAGAGGTATCTGCCACATGCGTGGCGAAGCTTATGTAGGAAGCAAATGTGTGATGGAAGGTGAAATGATAGCACAAATTGTTAAAGTTAAAGGAAACGAAAAATAATGATTCATAAACTTACCGATATACATCCAAACGCCACTATTGGCACCAACGTTAAAATAGATGCATTTACTGTAATTCATGATAATGTAGAAATTGGTGATGGAACATGGATAGGATCTAATGTTACCATTATGCCAGGTGCACGCATTGGGAAAAATTGCCGCATATTTCCGGGGGCTGTTATTTCGGCAATACCACAAGATTTAAAATTTGCAGGAGAAGAAACAACGGCTGAAATTGGCGATAATACTACCATAAGAGAGTTTGTAACCATTAATCGAGGAACAGCCGATAAATTTGCCACAAAAGTTGGTTCAAATTGCCTGATAATGGCTTATGCCCATGTTGCACACGATTGTATTGTTGGCAACAATGTTATTCTTGCCAATTGTGTAAATCTTGCAGGTCATGTTACCATACAAGATTATGCTATTTTAGAAGGATTAGTTGCAGTTCAGCAATTTGTTACAATAGGGGCCTATGCTTTTATAACAGGAGGCTCATTAGTACGTAAAAATGTACCGCCATTTGTAAAAGCTGCACGAGAACCACTTTCATTTGTTGGAATAAACTCTGTTGGATTAAGAAGAAGAGGTTTTTCAAACGAAAAAATTTTGCAAATAGAAGATATATACAGAACCTTATATGTAAGAGGAT
>CALKJP010000204.1 GCA_937995645.1 uncultured Bacteroidia bacterium | reverse complement strand
AATCAAATAAATTATTATCTGGCAATTAGAAACCCTATAAATGAAGAAATAAGCGAAGATGAAAAACAATTTACATTTTTTGAAATGGAACCTTTTCCATCTCACTTTTTTTATAACGACTGGAACACACAATTACCACATCCCTATACCGATGAACTTATCGCCAACGATACATCATTTATATTACAATTGGTAGATAAAAATTCCCATTGCCATTATCATCATCCATTTCCGGGACCTGTAACCTCTCAGTTTGGATGGAGAGATAAACGCATGCACTACGGCATTGATATTGGATTAAATACCGGACAACCTGTTAAATCGGCCTTTGAAGGAATGGTACGATTAGCAAAAAAACATGGAGGATATGGCAATGTGGTAATCATCAGACATTACAATGGTTTGGAAACAGTATATGCACATCTGCATAAAATAAAAGTTAAACCAGGGCAAATTGTAGAAGCCGGACAGGTAATTGGAACAGGCGGAAATACAGGCCGTTCATTCGGTAGCCATTTACATTTTGAAGTACGATTTAAAGGCAAACCTATAAATCCTAATCAGATAATTTCTTTTAAAAATCAATGTTTGCACAGCGATGTAATTGTATTGGAAAAAACGAAAAAAAATACATTTCAAGCCTATCCCGAAAATGCTATTATTCACGAAGTTGAACCAGGCGAAAACCTTAGTATGATTGCTCAGAAATATGGAACAAGCACCAAAAAACTAAGAGAACTAAATCAACTAAGTTCTAAAGCCTACTTACGTAAAGGGCAAAAATTACGTGTGGAATAATTTTAAATTTTTTATCCACATGAAACGCAGAGATTTTATTCAATTAATACCACCAATAACTACCGGATTATTATTGCCCGAAAATTTGCAGTTTTATTCATTTTTTAATTCTATTAACAGAAAAGATTTTGGGAATGATTTTGTTTGGGGGGCTGCCTGTGCCGCCTATCAGGTAGAAGGAGCATGGAATTTAGATGGTAAAGGTCTATCCATTTGGGATACCTTTACTCACAAAAAAGGAACTATTTATAAAAATCAAAACGGTGATATTGCTTGCGATTTTTACAATCGCTATGCAGAAGATATTGCTTTATTGAAATATTTAGGTATTCCTAATTTTCGTTTTTCCATTTCGTGGAGCAGAATTTTACCAAACGGTGTTGGAACAATAAATCAACGAGGAATTGATTTTTATCACCGTGTAATTGATACCTGCCTTGAAAATAATATTACACCATGGATAACACTTTACCACTGGGATTTGCCACAGGTATTGGAAGATAAAGGCGGATGGACAAACCGTGAAATCATCAACTGGTTTAGCGAGTTTGTAAGTATTTGCACCAAAAGCTATGGCGATAAAGTTAAAAACTGGATGGTGTTGAACGAACCTATGGCATTTACCGGTGTAGGATATTTTTTAGGTATTCACGCTCCTGGAAAAAAAGGAATAAGTAATTTTTTGCCTGCAGTTCATCATGCTGCTATGTGTCAGGCAGAAGGCGCTAGAGTTATCAGAACAAATATTGCGGATGCACAAATTGGTACAACATTTTCATGTTCACACATCGACCCTAAAAAAGCAAAAGAAAGACATTATAAAGCAGCACAAAATTCTGATGCGCTTATTAATCGTTTGTTTATAGAACCGGCTCTGGGATTAGGTTATCCAACAGATACTATTCCGCTATTAAAACGTATTGAAAAATACATGCAAAGCGGTGATGAACAAAAATTAAAATATGATTTTGATTTTATCGGCATACAAAACTATACGCGTGAAGTGGTTAAACACTGGATTTTAAACCCTATTTTGTGGAGCAAACAAATTCCTGCATCTAAAAGAAAAGTTGAGCTTACAGAAATGGGTTGGGAAGTTTATCCTGAAGGCATTTATTATTTATTAAAGAAATTTGCTGCCTATAAAAATATTCCTCCGCTGTATGTTACTGAAAATGGCGCTGCATTTGAAGATGTAGTAGATGATGAATACGTGCACGACAGCAAACGTACTAAGTTTATTGAAAGTTATCTAAGACAAGTTTTAAATGCTAAAAAAGAAGGTGTAGATGTACGCGGTTATTTTTATTGGAGCTTTACCGATAATTTTGAATGGGCTGAAGGCTATAGAACACGTTTTGGATTAGTGCATGTAGATTATGCTTCGCAAAAACGTATTGTAAAAGATTCCGGATTTTGGTTTAAAAAATTTCTGGAAGGATAAATCTATTTTTCAGATACTGTTATTACCTGATTTGCCATTATGTTCCATGCAAAACGTTTCTTCTCTTCTTTAACTCCGGCAATAAAAACTTCCGATTTTTTATTTTGATAAAAATCAATTAAAGCTTTTTTAATTTCATTGGCAGATGGCTCAACAACATAGCCCGCTTTGCCTTTTGGAACTAATTCAGGCAAACCGCCCACATTAGTTACCAGCATGGGCTTTTCAAAATGGTAGGCAATTTGAGTTACACCGCTTTGCGTAGCATGTTTGTATGGTTGCACAACCATATCTGCTGCACAAAAATAGTTTACTACTTCATTATCAGGAATAAAATCTGTTTTTAGAATAACCTGTTCTTTTAAACCATTTTTATTTATTAATTCGCGATAAGGTTTTTCATCGCAATAAAATTCTCCGGCAATAATCAATTTAATATTATGTTCTTTTAAATACTTATCATTAAAGGCTTCCAGCAATAAATCCAATCCTTTGTATTCGCGAATAAATCCAAAAAATAACAAATAATTTGTTTGAACATCAATTCCTAATTTTTCGCAAGCTTCATTTTTACTGATTGCTTTTCCATAATTATCAAACAAGGGATGCGGTGATAATATGCGAGGTTTCTTAGCGTCAAAAAAGTTTAAATCATCCATTACCGATTGCGACATGGCAATAAAAGCATCAATTGCCTTTATAAAATAACGGGTAAAAGGAATATCGCCAATACGTTTTTCATGCGGAATAATATTATCTAAAATACAAACAACTTTAGTATGTTTATTTGATTTAGCAATTCTGGCAATGGTTCCAAAACATGGTCCCATAAAAGGAAGCCAAAATCTGAACAATAAAATATCCGGATTTTGTTTTTTTATGTCTATGCCAACTTTAATCCAATTAAATAGATTAATGCTGTTTACTTTTCTTTTAATTAAAATATTTTCTGGAGCAGGCATGCTGCTATATTGTGTTTTTCCGGGAAATAACAGATTGGGATATTGAAGGGTAAATGTCCATAACTCAATTTGATGCCCTAACCTGGAAAATTCTAAAGCTAAACGTTCATTATAGCTTGCTATTCCACCTCTGAATGGATGTGCAGAACCAATGAGTATAATTTTTTTTGAGTGCATTTAAACACCAATTTTCTCTTTTATTAAATAAAGATTTCTGGTTGGAGAATTACGTGCAATCAACTCTCCTAAAAAGCCTGCAATAAACAAAAGTGTGCCAATAATCATGGTAGTTAATGCCAGATAAAATACAGGTTGTTCAGTAATTAATCGTGCAGGCTCATGTATGTATAAATGATATAATTTGTAGGCTCCTAAATAAACGGTAATTCCAAAACCAATAATAAACATAAGGGTTCCAAGTGCACCAAATAAATGCATTGGTTTTTTTCCAAATTTGGAAACAAACATGATGGATAATAAATCTAAAAATCCATTAATAAATCGCTCTAATCCAAACTTAGTAGTTCCATATTTACGCTCGCGATGTTGCACTACCTTCTCTCCTATTTTTTTAAATCCTGCCCACTTAGCAATAACCGGTATGTAGCGATGCATTTCGCCATATACTTCAATAGATTTTACTACTTCGTGATGATAGGCTTTTAATCCACAATTAAAATCATGCAGGTAAATACCCGACATTTTACGGGTAGCCCAGTTAAATAATTTGGTTGGAATGGTTTTGCTAATGGGGTCGTATCTTTTTTGTTTCCATCCGGATATTAAATGAAAACCTTCCTTTGTAATTAAATTATACAATTCAGGAATTTCATCAGGACTATCTTGTAAATCGGCATCCATAGTAATTACCACATTGCCAACACAAGCTTCAAATCCAACATTTAATGCAGCTGATTTTCCGTAATTTCTTCTAAAACGAATTCCTTTTACATTCGAATCTTTTATAGATAGGGTATTAATTACTTCCCACGAATTATCGGTACTACCGTCATCAATAAAAATTACTTCGTAGCTATAATTATTTGATTTCATTACACGAACAATCCATTCATGTAATTCGGGCAATGATTCAGCTTCATTTAATAAAGGTATAACAACGGAAATATCAGTTTTGCTCATCAGTAGAGATTTCAAAAATATTTCTGTTCTTTTTCATAAAGGCAGCAAAAATCAACGATAATATTGCTCCTCCAAAAATCTGATTAAATGCATTAGAAAAAGTAAATGATAATAAGGTTGTTTTTTCAAATTCTTCTACCATTTTCTCATACATATCAGCCCCAACAAAGGTTTCCATTTTTTCCATCTCTTCTAAGGTTTGAGCAATAAATTCGTCAAACACATGCGGTGCTGCAAAATTGAAAAATAAAAAATTAAGCATATTACCTAATGTGGCATATATCATTACCATTATCATTGAAACTTTAACGGCTTGCCAATAATTAATAAATCCATCAAAATCTTTTTGACGAACGTTTTTAATGGTTAAATAAATAAAAACAAAAGGAATCCATGCAGCCAGCCAACTTGCATTTCCAAACGGATTAAATCCAATTAAATAATTGATTAGCGCAACAGCAAATACTGCTATTCCGGCAATTGTACCAAAATTTAACGGAATATTTAAATTATTCATTTTAATGATTTAAATTAATTATCATCAACAAAAGTAAAAATAATAATGATGAGTATCATTTTATGAAACAATTTATTTGTTACTTTTGTAACGGGTAAGTCTTATACGACCAGCTCCTGTCAAATCCCCCAGGTTCGGAAGAAAGCAAGGGTAGATGGTTGTAGCGGTGCGATATAAGTAGCTTACCCACTTTTTATCTCCCCCTTCTCTACATCTCTCAGCTAATTTAATTTGTTCGGTAACATTTTAGATTCTAATTTTACCACATTGTAACGTATAATTAAATATAAAAACTGTTCTATGAAATTTTTTATTGATACTGCGAACTTAGCGCAAATTAAAGAAGCACAAGATTTAGGTGTATTAGATGGTGTAACAACCAATCCATCGTTAATGGCAAAAGAAGGAATTAAAGGGAATGATGCTATTTACAAGCACTATGTTGATATTTGTAATATTTGTGATGGCGATGTAAGTGCAGAAGTAATTTCGACCGATTATGAAGGCATAATTAAAGAAGGAGAATTTTTAGCATCGCTACATCCAAGAATAGTGGTAAAAGTTCCGATGATAAAAGATGGTGTAAAAGCTATTAGCTATTTCAGTAAAAAAGGAATTAAAACTAACTGTACCCTGGTATTTTCTGTAGGACAAGCATTATTAGCTGCAAAAGCAGGTGCAAGTTATGTTTCTCCTTTCATTGGTAGATTAGATGATGTATCTACTGATGGATTGCAATTAATTGAAGATATCCGTTTGATTTATGATAACTATGGATACGAAACTGAAATATTAGCAGCCTCTGTTCGTCATCCAATGCATATTATTGAGTGTGCAAAATTAGGTGCAGATGTAGCTACATGTCCGCTAAATGCTATAACAGCATTACTAAATCACCCGCTTACAGATATTGGATTAGCAAAATTTTTAGAAGATCATAAAAAAGTAAATGCATGAGTTCATAAAAAAGCCCTCTTAATTAAGAGGGCTTTTTTATGATTCATTAATCAGGAATTAT
>CALKJP010000203.1 GCA_937995645.1 uncultured Bacteroidia bacterium | reverse complement strand
TATATTTCAAATTTTTATCCGCAAAGCGTTTCTAAACTTATTTTTTATGCCGAAATATATAATACACAAACTGTACTTGGATTTGAAGAAAAATTTTTAGTAAGTTATTTTATTGAATCGGCAGAAACGGGTGTGCGACTTACAAATTTTAATTCCTTTTCGAGAAAAAACAGTGCGGATGTAGTAGTATTATTTGCTGAAATGCCAATTGAAAAATTACCCACCGGAAATTATAGTTTGGCAGTAGAAGTTAAAAGCAAAACCAATTCAATCCTGGCTGAAAAAAGGGTTTATTTTCAAAGAGCTAATGCAGCAGCAGAACTAAATTTAAATGATTTAGCAACCATTAACGTTGAAAATACCTTTGCCGTTCTAATTTCCAGTGACAGTATTGATGAATATATTCGCTCTATGCGTCCTTTATTTTCTAGAGCCGATCAGGTTTTTGCCGATAATCAATTAAAAGGTGGAGATTTAAAGTTGAAACAACAATTTTTTTACAATTATTGGCATACCAAAAATCCAACCTCACCGGAAATGGCTTGGTTAAAGTATAAAGAAGAAGTAACTAAAGCCCAAAAAGCATACAGTACGAAAATTAAAAAAGGATACGAAACCGACAGAGGAAGGATTTATTTAAAATACGGACCGCCGGATGCAATATCGCAACGTTATAACGAACCTAATGCCTACCCATACGAAATTTGGCATTATCATAGAATTGGAAATTTTTCAAACAGAAGATTTGTTTTTTATAATCCGGATTTAGTAACCAATGATTTTCAATTACTTCACTCCGACATGTTTGGAGAAATTCAAAATCCTCGCTGGCAGGTTGAATTGAACAAACGCAATACCGTTGTTTACGATTTGTATGATGAAAAAGCCGGAAAAAATCAGTACGGTAGTGAAGCAGATGATTTATATTCAATGCCTCGTTAATCCTTTAGATTTATTAAATTGAGTGCTCCACAACAAAAAATTGCAGTTGTAATTTTAAACTGGAATGGCAAAAAGCATTTACAGCACTTTTTGACATCGGTTGTAAAAAACACGCCTTCACATATTGATATTGTTGTTGCAGATAATGGCTCTACGGATGATTCTGTTTCATTTGTAAAAACTAACTATCCCAATATTATTATTACACAAAATGAAAAAAACGAAGGCTTTGCCAAAGGGTATAATGAAGCTTTAAAAAAAGTATCAGCAGATATTTATATTTTATTAAATTCAGATGTAGAAGTAAGCGAAAACTGGATTAATCCTTTAATTGAACGCCTAAATTCTTCGGATAAAATTGCTGCCTGCCAACCAAAAATACTTTCGTATATAGAAAAAACAAAATTTGAACATGCCGGTGCTGCAGGTGGTTTCATCGATAAATTTGGTTTTGCATTTTGTCGCGGAAGAATTTTTGATTTTAACGAAACAGATAATCTTCAATACAATCAATCAACAGAAATATTTTGGGCTACCGGTGCATGCCTTGCTATTAAAGCGGATTTATATCATCAATTAAAGGGATTTGACGAAGATTTTTTTGCTCACATGGAAGAAATAGACTTGTGCTGGCGATTAAAAAACAAAGAATATCAAATATGGTACGAAGCTAATTCAAAAGTTTATCATCTCGGTGGTGGAACATTGAATTATGACAGCCCGCAAAAAATATTTCTGAATTTCAGAAACAACCTTTTTCTTATTACAAAAAACAAAGCTTCAAAATTTATCTTTTTAGATTTATTTATTCGCCTTATATTAGATGGCATTGCCGCAATTTTCTTTTTATTAAATGGAAATATTAAAGGATTCTTTGCCGTACTTAAAGCTCACTTTGCATTTTATGTATTATTGAATAAAATGCTGCATAAACGCAAGCAGATTATACAAAAAGAAAATCTTTTCGGTATATATCCCAAAAGTATCGTGTGGGATTACTTTATTAAAAGGAAAAGAAAATTTTCAGAGTTGGAATTTTAATTATTCGGTAGCCTCTAAAAACTATTCAATATACGCTTACTTTTTTGCGAAAAAAAGAAAAGAAAAGGATATTATAATAATTAAAGAATTTTTACTTTTAGATTTTATAATGTTCTTTTTGCTTGACCAAAAAGAACCAAATCTACCTGTCGGTAAACAGGTATACTTCTACCCGCTCTAAAAACTTCTTAACGCAAATGCATTACGGCTGCATTTGCTATATTTTTATTCACGCCTACACACCCTCGTATCTGCGTCATGCCTGTGCAATTTTTATTTTGTTTTCATCGAAGTATTTGCAAGATTTTTTTGCATTTTTTTAACAATCATGCATATAATTACACCTCTTTTGATTGAGTTTTCATAGTGTTTTCAACCCTTGTATTTTTTTTAAGGATTAACTAGTTATCCAGCAAAAACTCAATGGCAAATTCATAGCCATCTAAACCTAATCCACTTATTATACCTTTGCATTTAGTGGCTGTAATTAATTGCTTTCTGAAATCTTCGCGCGCATGCACATTGGATATATGCACTTCAACAACAGGAATTGAAATTGCTCCAATAGCATCGGCAATAGCAACCGAAGTATGGCTATAACCTCCGGGATTTATAACAATACCATCAACAAATTTTTCGGCTTCCTGAATTTTAGTTATCAACTCTCCTTCAATGTTCGACTGAAAATAATAAAGCGTTAAATTGGGAAAAATGGATTTCAACTTCTCAAAATAAACCTCAAACGTTTCGCTGCCGTATATACCGGGTTCGCGCTTGCCTAATAAATTCAAATTAGGTCCGTTTATTATAAGAATAGATTTCATTGTTGCAAAAGTACGTTAAATTAGCAACATGATTTGGCAAAATTTAATCAAAGGATTTGAAATATATTTAAAACTCGAGCGCTCGCTTTCGGCTAATACTATTGATGCGTATATACATGATGTAAACAAACTGTATGAATATCTTGAAGAATCAAACAACATAAAACATCCCGATAAAGTTACTTATGAAGATTTAAAGGCTTTTATAGAATGGATAAATGAAAAGAATTTGAGTACATTTTCGCAAGCAAGAATAATTTCCGGAATTAAAGCCTTTTATAATTATTTGCTTTTAGAAAATATTATTACAAACGATGTTAGCGAAATGCTTGAAGGCCCCAAACTGCAACGCAAACTTCCTGACACCTTAAGCATACATGAGATTGATAGATTAATTTCTGCCATTGATTTATCAAAGCCTGAGGGTGAACGAAACCGTGCTATGCTTGAAACCCTTTATGGTTGTGGATTGCGCGTAAGCGAATTAATTAATTTAAAATTATCATCTATTTACAAAGATGAAGGATTTATAAATGTGTATGGTAAAGGCGATAAACAACGCTTAGTTCCTATAAGTAAAACTGCTTTAAAATACATTGATATTTATGTAAACCAAAGCAGAATACATCTAAACATTGCTAAAGGACATGAAGATTATATTTTTCTAAATCGCAGGGGCAAACAATTAACACGTGTAATGGTGTTTACCATTATCAAACAATTAGCGCAAAGAGCAGGAATAAAAAAAAATATAAGTCCGCACACGTTCCGACATTCATTTGCTACGCATTTAGTAATGGGCGGAGCTGATTTACGTGCCGTACAAGAAATGCTGGGACACGAATCCATTACCACCACAGAAATATACACCCATATAGACAGAACTTATCTGCGTGAAAATATTTTAAAATTTCATCCCAGAGCGAAAAAATAGTGAAGCTTATTGCTTCACTATTTTTTGGGTGATGTTGATGTTACTATTTTGAGGAGAAGTAATATTCACAAATATTAATCCGTTTTCAATTCTATCCGTATTAATTTTTATTGTGTTATTACCATTTACTACACTATATTCAAATTGATCTAATTTTTTTCCATAAACATCTGTAAGTGTTATTATCAAATGTTCATTTGTATTTGTTGTAATATCAATGTTAAAATCATTTGTGGTTGGATTAGGGTAAATATTTTTGATAGCAAAATTTGAATCAAATAAATTTTTAGTGGCAATTATTTCTGAATAATTAAAAGTACCATCAAAATCAACCATTTTTAAACGATAATAATTGTAACCATAATTAGGTTTTTTATCAATAAAAACATAACTAACCTGAATAAGACTATTTCCCATTGCCTTTATTTTACCAATTTCTTTAAATTCATTTTCATCGTTAGAGAGGCGTTCAATAACAATGAAATCGGTATTTATTTCTGAAGCTGTATTCCAATCTAATAAATTTAAAAATAAAAAATAAAAAAATAAAAAATTTACCCATGAATAAACTCTTTATTCCCGTATTTAGCGATGATAATTGCTTCTTGGTCTAGTATTTCCTGCCATCTTTTATCCACATCATAAG
>CALKJP010000202.1 GCA_937995645.1 uncultured Bacteroidia bacterium | reverse complement strand
ATTCTGTTTTAGATATGCGGGTGCGTGTTGCCTGTAAAATTCCAAATGCTAAATTGTTGATGTTTTTGGGTGATGTAACATCAGGAGCTTTTATCCAAACCCCATCGCCCATACCATCAATTAGCAAGCCACCTAAATCGGTTGAGGCAAAAAGTTGCAATTGGTTTTCGCTGATGTTTTGATAATTGCGTTTTAAAATAACGGGCACATTATTTTTATGATTCATTAATTCAATAAGCATTCTTCGCAGTTCAGGCATTGCATGTTCGTTAAAGGTATCAAGCACCAATACTACAGGCTCTGATTTTATTTTTGAGATAAATTCTTCGCTAAGCGTTGATAAATCTACGGCAACAAAATTTAATTCATTTGATTTTTCTGCGCTGTTGAAATATTCATTTCCGCAAAACAATGGATAACTTCTTGTTTTATTTTCAAGGCTTTTCCATTTTTCTGAATTGTAAATTATACCAAGCGTGCCGGGAATTTCAAAATTCACATCATTATCGCCCACATATATATAATCGCAGGCTAAATCAGAAATATTCCATTTGTCTGAAGGAACCGAATAATTATATCCAACTGCAAAAAAGGAAGCAGGAGTAATGTTTTCTCTTTTGCTGAAATCTGCAATTACACGTGGTACATTATGATTCCCGATATTAATTACATCTCGCGTTTGCCTTCTTTTGTATTCAAAAGGGTTATAGGGTAATTTATCTCCTGTAATTTCTTTTATTGGTGCATGATTTTTTCTGTTGCTATATCTTTCGGCTAATGCTTTAGCAACCGGAATTTCAAATTCAGGTTCTTCCGTTAAGGAAACACGAATGGTATCGCCTAATCCGTCTTCTAATAAAGTGCCTATACCAACTGCGGATTTAATGCGTCCATCTTCGCCTTCGCCCGCTTCGGTTACTCCTAAGTGTAAAGGATAATTCATGTTGTTTTCTATCATGGTTTTTACCAGCAAACGGTAGGCTTGCACCATTACTTGTGTATTGCTGGCTTTCATGGAAAGTACAATGTTGTAAAATCCTTCATCTTCACAAATGCGTAAAAACTCCATGGCAGATTCTACCATGCCGAGTGGTGTATCGCCATAGCGGCTTAATATACGATCGCTTAAGGAGCCATGATTCGTACCGATACGCATGGCAGTTCCGTATTCTTTACAAATTTTTACTAACGGGATAAAACGCTCTCGTATTCTTTCTAATTCGGCATTATAGGTAGCATCGGTATATTCAATGTGTTCAAATTTCTTTTTGTCAGCATAATTTCCCGGATTAACACGTACTTTTTCAACAATACGTGCTGCTAATTCAGCTGCATTGGGAGTAAAATGAATATCTGCAACCAGTGGAGTATTATAACCTTTGGTGCGTAATGCTTTTTTTATGTTTTCTAAGTTTTGAGCTTCTTTAATACTTGGAGCGGTAATTCTTACCAATTCGCAACCGGCTTCTATCATGCGTATTGACTGTGCTACCGTAGCTTCTGTATTCATAGTATCGGTAGTAGTCATAGATTGTACACGAATCGGATTGTCGCTCCCCATTAATAAATCGCCAATTCTTACTTCACGTGTTTTATATCTGGAATATGCGGTTAAGCTATTGCAATAGGGTGCTATTGGGTTTACTGATTCTATTTTAGTATGCATAATATCTTCTATGTTCTTGATAACACAAATCTAAGAAATTTGTTTGGAAGCATTATGAATGTAGGAGGATTATATGGATAATTGTGTCGAATGAATTGTAGGGTATTAATATGTGTTTTTCAGTTAAAAATAATTTGTGCTTAATTAATGTTTCTACAAAATAAATAGCCCTGCAATTATCATAATTATGATGATAATAAGGTATTGCCAGATATCAATAAAATAAGGATACCATTCTTTAATAAAATTTTTTATTGATTCTATCATAATAATTAATTAAGGCTATTTATTACATTATTTAATTCAGTTTCGGTTACCGAAATTTCAATCTTTTTAAATTTATTTGTTTCGCCTTTTAATAATTTAATTTTTGATTTAGATATATTCAATACTTCTGAAAGATATTTAATAATTGCTTCATTTGCCTTTCCATCAACAGGTGGTGCATTAACAAAAACTTTAAGCCTGTTGTTTGATATAACTTTAATTTGGTTTTTCTTAGCATTAGGTTTGGCTTCAACAAAAATAATCATGACTCTTTTTTTCTGAAATCAAAATTATGAGTGAGCGATACTTGTAGTGTATGGTTATTTTCGTATTTAATTCCATCACTTTTAAAAACATGATGATTTAAATAACCTAACTGAATATTTGTTGCAGGTAATAATTGATACCCTAATGCTAAATACAAGCGATTTTGGTCAAAAATGTTTTTTCCTACATTTTTACCAAATGATACAAATGCTTCTTCATAAAAGCGTAAGAAAAAAGCATCTTTTTCAACTGTTTTTTTATTTAAAGGTACAATAACTGAAAATAAATATCGTACCCTGTTAGTATAACTTACTTTATTAAAAACTATTTCACCATTTGTATCTGTTTTATAGGTATCTAAAAAACGTTGTTCTATGCGGTATCTATGAGAAAAATTAAATCGTCCATTATTGTTTGTTAAAAGTAAATTTTGCCAAATACGGTGTTCGTTAAAGCTTGTTAGAACAGGTTGTTCGCCATACGGATAGGTTATAATGTTACCATACCCTAATGTTATTATTGCATGGTCGTTTATTCTGTAATCAATACCAAAACGGGCAAGTGATTGTTGCCAGTTTTGTATCCATTGGTTTCTGCGCCATTGATATTCGGTATGTAAACTCCATTTGTTGTTTAAACGATGATTTCCAAAATACATATACCAGCCGTTGAAATTGTTTGTTTGTAAACGGTTTTGAGCTGATATACCGGTAATACCTGAATATAAGAGCGTAATGCTTATAATTAACCAAATTGAATTTTTCAACATGCTACTTTTTAATTTTTAAAACTCTGGTTGCTAAGGGGTGATTTGATAAAGGCTTGTGATTTTCAAAGCCAATTAGTTTTACATCTCTTTTTTGTTCATTCATTTCAAATTCATAATGATGTATAAAATTCATAAAAGAGTGATCTATTAATTTAACTTTATGAAAATCGAGTATAATTTTATTTTCATCGGGAATAACGGAAAGTAGCTTTTTATAGGCTATAAGATTTGAAAAAACCGCTACACCATCAAAATTTATTCTGGTTATTTTTTCATTACTTTCTATTGTATAATGTGCTTTAAATAAATTTTTAATGTTTGCTCCGTTATACAAATGAAATAAAATTTTAACAATGATACCTGCAAGTATTCCTAATAATAAGTCTTCTACGAGTGTTACTATAATTGTGGTTAAGAATATGGCCAACTGTTCTTTACCTATTTGATAGGTATGAATAAATTCTTTAGGTGCAGCCAATCTATAACCAGCATAAATTAGCATTGCAGCTAAAGCGGAATTTGGAATTAATTCAATTAATGGAATTAAAAAAATCATTGCTATAAGAAGAAATAGCCCGTGAAAGAAATTCGACCATTTACTTATGGCGCCAAAGCTTATGTTAGAAGAGCTTCTTACTACTTCAGAAATCATGGGTAATCCGCCTAACATTCCGGAAATTAAATTTCCGCTGCCTTGCCCAATTAAATCGCCATTGTAATTTGATTGTCGTTTATATGGGTCTAAGCTATCAACTGCTTTAACTGTTAAAAGCGATTCTAAGGTACTAACAAATAAAAACATCAAAACATATTTCCAGAAAGTAAATGTTCCAATAGCCGAAAAATCAGTATTAAAATTTAAACTGCCCCAAAAATCGCCTATTGAAACAAGTGAATAAGATGGCTCTGTTTGTTTAAAATGCCAGAAAATTGTCAAAGGAACGGCAACAATTAAAACAATCATCGGTGCAGGAATTTTTTTTAAAAAATTAATTTTTAACAAGGGCAATCCAAACATGATGATTAAACCAACTATACCAATAGCTGCAATATGCCAATGAGCGTGTAATACAAATTTTGGAATATCTAAATATAATTCTAAAGGACTTTCACCTTTATATAATGTTGGGTCATCTCCGAGTAATACCGGAATTTGTTTAGCTATTATTATTAAACCAATTGCTGCTAACATGCCATGAACGGCAGAGTGTGGAAAGAAATCGCTTAGTGATCCAAATTTTAAAAATCCGAATAAAATTTGAAAAATAGCCATTACTACAATTACGGCACTTGCAATTTTCCAACCTTGTTCATCGCCACCAAATTCGGTAATAGCTCCGGCAGCAATGGTAATTAATCCTGCTGCAGGCCCTTTAATACTTAATTCTGAAACGCGAAAAAATGTGGTTACTAATCCTCCTATCATTGCTGATAATACTCCCATTGCTGCCGGAAATCCGCTTGCTTTGGCAATTCCTAAGCTTAAAGGCAATGCCAGTAAAAAAACAAGAAATCCGGAAATTATATCGTTTTTCCAATATTTCTTAAAGGCATTAAATCCTGTTTCTATTTTTTGTTTGTTTTGAGTTTTCATAATTTGATGTTTTAACATTAATTGTAATTAAGCTGATTTTAATGCGGTTGAATGGTACTTCTTAATATGATCTCCATGAAATAATCTGGAGTAAACGCGTATCAATGCAATGCCTGAAATGATGTAGGATGAGGCAAAGAAAAATGCCAATAAAAATTGATCTTCATGTATGTGGCTAAAAATTAAATCTTCGCCAATAAATGAGGGAGTTATTGGAAAGCCCATTAATCCTAAGGATGCAATTAAAAATAAAAATGCAAGTAAAGGATGCTCATACACATGTCCGTAATATTGATTTAAGTTAAAATATTCGGGTTCTTTCTTTTTTAGGATGTTTAATACAATTATTGCCAGTATTGCTGATGGAATAATTCCTGTTAAATAAATTAAGATATGTTCTACTCCAAAATGTTCGTTAAATGAAATGCCTATAGCCATTAAGATATGATTGGTTAAAATGAGTATTACGCTTAATCTGGGATATACCCTCTCTGAAAATGCTTTTAAAACCAATATAAAACCTACAAATGAATATATTAAAGGTATTGTATGTATAGCGTTTGAAGATAGAATGCTTTCAAATTGTTTTAATACTATTCCTGAAAGTATAAGCGGAATAACAAAAAGCATGGAGTTTCGGTAGGTGATAAAATGGAGTTTTTTGCCAATGTTTTTTATAGGTTTAAAAATTAGTTGATTAATTATGTTATCAAGATTAAATTCTTTTAGCGATAATATATATAAGCTGTATTGTATTTTTTTGGGGTAACCATCTTCTATGCTATTATTTTTAGGTTTAAAATGATAAAACATATCACGCATTAAGTAAGCTACTACCGATGGAGAAATAAGCAGTTGATAGGTTCTTAAAAATGCGTTGCCCATAAAATGAATTAAAGCAATAGTTTCTAATCCTAGTGCTATTTCGATAAACATAATACCTATTTGAGCAATTGATGCATAGGCAATTTGGGTTTTAATGGTAGATTGTACCCTTGCTATGGGGTATGCAATTAGCGTTGTAGCTAATCCAAGCAAAGCTATAATTATACGAGCTATTATTTGTTCTCCCCAAAAATGATCGGTACGTAGCAATAAGAAAACACCAAAGTGAACGGATAATGAACCGTAAAAAATTGCACTTGAAGGAGTGGGTCCTTCCATTGCTCTTGGTAGCCAAGAACTAAAAGGTAGTTGAGCAGATTTGGCAGCAGCAGCAATTAAAATACACATAGAAATAAATAGTCCAATGGCGCTGTGTCCGATTAGTTGATCATGTACTAAATGCGCATTATTTAATTTAATAAACGTAATATTTTCATGCCATAAATGATGACTTGCCCACATAGCTAATAAAATTCCAACATCGCCAATACGATATATAGAAAACACCTTTACAGCATTTCGAGATGGCAAATAGCGCTCTCTGTAAAATGCGATAAGTAAAAATGAGGATATGCCAAGCATTTCCCAGCCTAAAAAAAGTGTTTCAAAATTTCCTGCCAGCGATGTTACATTATAGGCAGCAAAAAAGAATAAAACAGTATTAAAAAAACGTTTATAACCATTTTCTAAATGCATGTAATAACGGCTGTAACGTATAATCAATAAGGTAATGAAGGAGCCGGTAAATAAATAAGTGGCCGTTATTTTATCAAAGAAAAAGTCAATTATAAATTCGTAATGTTCGGTACTGTAAAGTGTAATTTCTTTAATGTTAATTTGATGAAATCCTGCTATTGCCCACCCAATAATAAATATTGATGTTATAACAAATTGAATGAGTACTCCGCCAAAAGCTATTTGCGAAATAGTGTATTCTTTTTTTTCGGAAATAATCAATGAGGCAAAAAATGTTGCAAAGGGTATTATTACAAACAGGGCTAGTATAAATGATAGATTCATTTTAGTATTGTTTTATTAAATAAACCGGTAATTCTTCTGTGTTATTTTCAAAAAGTTCTTCAAGATTGCTTATACATGGCAATTCTTGATGAATAGTTTTATAGTTTATAAACTGATTATGTTTGTAAACATAAACTTGTTTTGTGCCTGGATGAATGGCTGCTAAGTGTATCCAATTATTTTGAAACCATTCAAAAGTTGGTTCGTGCTTTTTAAGAGTGTTTAATATTATTTCAGGATATTGTTCTATAATAACCATTAATCTAAGTGGGTTATGTATATTGGTCATTTGTAATGGCAGACCTGTTCTTAAATCGCCATCCATACCATTTGCAACGCCAACGAGTCCCATAACGTTGTGCGGAAGTTTTGTTCCGGCACCCAGTTTATTATTATCTACTTTAGAAAAATAATATTCCAAATTTATTCCGCCACAAACGGGAGCAACTGCTTTTAAAATAGTTAATAAATAAGTTCCATCTATATCTTTTGAATAATCATAAGAATTTAAAAATGCTCTTCTGTCTAAAAACAAATGTTTGTTGCTTTCTCTTCTGCCTACAATACAAATTGCATTGGTAGCATGATTCCATTCCGGACGAGGTTCAAAAAGCGATAATGCTCTAAGTTTAACTTCATCATGTACTTCTTTTGCGCTCTTTTTTGAATTCATTAACAAAAAGCGTCTTGA
>CALKJP010000201.1 GCA_937995645.1 uncultured Bacteroidia bacterium | reverse complement strand
GCCAAACCAACCCCTGAAATGATCCACATTAAATAATACCATACAGTTCCTGTAAGCAAATCAGACACTATAAAGGCATAAGGTATGAAGTGAAGAGCAAACATGAAAAATGTTTTACTATACATTTCCCAATTGCCATCTTTAGCTATATTATTTTGTTTAAAATATTCATCAACTCGTTGCTTAAGTGTTGCTGCAAAAGCTGCTGTTTCTTTGTCTGCAAAACGAACAGGATTAAATGTACGCATTAAACTTAATTTTTTACATCATATTCTCATCTTATAACACCCAAATTTTATGATGTTTTATTTGCACAAATTTAAAGATAATTTAATTGTGCAAAATTTTTTTGATAAATATCTGTTAGAAATTATTGTAATATAAATGCTGTTAAAAGGTGTTAAGTTATTAGGTTATATTCAACATATAGGGTAATTTTATGTTGAAACAAAAAAAATATGACATGAAAACTAAAAAAATCAAATCGAACAAAGATATTTCAGCGGTAATTAAATTGCAGATTGATTATAAAACTGTTATTACGGTTTCAAATAAAAAATCTGCTGAAAACTGGATGCAACGTTATCCAAATGCTAAGGTTATAAACTAATGGGATACAAAATATAAAACTGATGTACGCTTAACCATGCAAAATAGATTGCCTGAACAAAAAACAATGTTCCCCAAATAAATGGTGGCAAGTATGCAATTTGGCTTAATAAATAAGCATCACCAGAACTTTTAGGCATCTTTACAGATAAATAAAACACTATCCAAGCAGAAAAAACAGCCTCTGAAATTGCTGCTGCGCATATAATTAATATTACATATTCTGTAATTAAAGCGTTTTCGAAATAAATAAGCGCTCCCATGCCTGCTATGCTTACTAATAACCAAAGAATTCCATACCAGTTTCTTACCCAAAATATCAAGTTAAGCAGCATTAATCCTATAGATAAATAAATTATAAAATAATACTGCTGTTTGCTTAATAAAATAAAAAGGCCCCAGGTAGCTATTGATGCTAATGGGTATCCTGCAAAAACCACTAAAAAACTTAAAAAAGAGTTTTTCGATTTTGTAATTGCTTGTCCGGAGGTATCGGCAAATAAATCTATTCGCTTCACCTTACCGTTTGTAATAAGCGCCATTATAGCATGCCCAGATTCGTGAATCATGGTATTGTAAACACGGAGGAATTTTCCTATGTAGGGTAATCTGCAAAAAATTATTGCAGCTATTAGCAATACATATTGAATAAGATTTTCGGGCAAATATTATAGCTTAATTATCCAATTGTGTGTATCGGGAATTTCAGCCAAACGAATTTTATTTAATTCCACTTTTATTTTATTAGAAAATTCTCTTGTTTCTATTGGTGGTAAAACATAATCTATCCCTTTATATCCAATTAAGGCAAAATGAGCTATGGTTGCCGCAGTACCGGTTCCAAATGCATCTTTTAAAAGTCCTTTTTCGTGTGCTTCAATAACTTCTGCAACTGAAACTCTGCGTTCTTCTACTTTCATTCCCCATTCTCTTGCCAAAGTTAAAACACTATCTCGGGTAATACCTTCTAAAATAGTTGTACTTACGGCAGGAGTTATCAATGTATCGCCAATTACAAACATGACATTCATGGTACCGGATTCTTCAATGTATTTTTTTTCTCTTGCATCTGTCCATATTAACTGATGATAACCTTTATCCTGCGCTAATTTTGCAGGATATAAAGAACGCGCATAATTTCCTGCTGCTTTTACAAAACCAATTCCTCCTTCAACTGCTCGCGTATAATAATCTTCTACCAACACTTTTACCGGTTCAGTATAATACGCTCCAACAGGCGAAGTTATAATCATAAACTTGTAATGTTCGGATGGACGAACTCCCAGAAATTCATCTGAAGAAAACATAAATGGACGAATATATAATGCAGCACCTTCTGTATCGGGTACCCATTTATTATCAAGATAAATTAACTCTTTTAAACCCTCCATGAATAAATCTTCCGGTAATTCAGGCATACACATTCTTACAGCAGAACGATTTAATCTTCTGAAATTATCTAAAGGACGAAATAGCATTATTTCGCCTTTTTTGTTTTTGTATGCTTTCATTCCTTCAAATATTGATTGCCCGTAATGAATTACCGCACTGGAAGGACTAAAAGGCATATTACCGTATGGAACTATTTGAGGATTTACCCATTCTTTACCATTATATTCTACCACATACATGTGGTCTGAAAAAATTTTACCGAAAGGAATATTATTAAAATCTACTTGATTTATTCTTGATTCGGGAGCTTTATGTATTTCAATTTTTTGAGTTGTAATATCCATAGCTTTTAATCTTTGTTCATCTGATATTGGATAATTTGTAAATATAACAATTCTGTTTTTTAAAATTTCGAAATATAGCCAATCTTTAGACAAAATGATTAAATATTAGGATAAATAAATCCATTATAATTGTAATTTAAAACTAAAAAAAATTATCTTATTGGGTAAGTAAAATAAATTTTAATAATGAAAATTTAAAGCCTGATTTGTCATTAGAATTTGAAAATTCTAATGACAAAGGTGTTGGCATGTGGGATGAATACGGGTTAACCCTCTCTGCCAACTGGCAAGCACGATTTAATTTTTTATTAGGATTTCTTACCATTAAATAAATTATAAAACACTTAATAAATCCTTACAAAATCTTATTCGCTGCGAAGCAGAAAACAGTCTAATGAATTTTTGGGCTAAATTCTCCTTTTGGTTCGTAATTATTGCACGCAACAAATGCAATTAATGTAGCAGGAATGATTAATTTATTGATATTATTTATTAAGATTTATTAAGATAAATTGAAAATTATGCAAGTTTTATTCTGCATCCTAATAAAAATCTTCTTCCTTGCAATGGACCATAAACATAGGCGGTATCAAAATCTGGCCCAAAAGGATTTTGCGGATCAATTAAAGGACTTGGCTGTGTGTAATTAAATAAATTTTTTACTCCGGCATATAATTCCCATTTTTTTGAAATCATTTTTGTCAGTTGAATATTTGTTTGATTAAACCAATCAGAAATAACAGGTCGTGCAAATGGTTCGGGAAATTCAGGTAAGTGCATGGGCCCCGTTATTCGTCCGGTAATATCAATGCCTACATTTATCCGGGTAAACTGATACGACAAGGAATAAACTCCTGAAAAATAAGGGGCAAAAAGTTGAGGCGTTTTAATTAAAATATCATTTGAGTCGGGTTCATTTTGATATACTTCCATAAAAGTTGCCCCAATCGAATACGACAAAGGAAATTTAAACTGTTGATTAAAACTTAATGCAAATCCTCTGGATACGGCATTTCCGAAAAGATTATCATAAATAATTAATTGCGGATTACTGTCATAATCAGGAATAACCTTGTTTTTAAAATAGGTGTAAAAAACATCTCCATCTATGGTGCATGAAGTCATTCCGATATTGAAAATATGATTTACATTAAAGTTAACATTATACGATTCTTCTGGCTTCAATTGGTTTTTAATTACAACTGTTCTTGCACCTGTTAATGCTGCATGCTCTTCTGTAAATAAATTTACGGTTCTAAATCCTGTTCCTGAGTTTAAGCGCATAGTAGTATAAACTCCGGGCTTGTATTTTAAATTTATTCGTGGCGAAAAAATAGCGCCATGATAATTATGATAATCTAAGCGTGCGCCTGTAAGGATTGAAAATTTTTCTGTCATACTAAATTCATCTTGCAGAAAAACGCCCGGAATGTATATGTGCTCTGCTTTGGCAGTTGCAGGAGAATTATCATCATAAAACTGATGCCTGAATGAAAATCCACTTAATACATCATGCCTTGCTCCTGCTTTTTTATTCCAAACTATATTGGAGAAAAATATCTGCTGATCTGCATCATACAAGGTATTCCCATAATAGGAATTTTGTTGATGGTAATTATATGAAATATCTAAGCGTATATCTTCTTTAACCGGTAATGCATAGGTAGAAATCAGTTCAACTCTGTTTGTATAAATTGATTCGCCATAAATACTATCGCTTCCACGATATTTCTTTTGCCACTCGCTTGTTCCTCCAAATCTGTCTTCGTAATAATACTTTGCAGAAAGCATAAAATTTTTATTACTTTTTCTTTTAAAATTCCACTTATTGAATAAGGATATTCTATTATTTAAAGTAACATCCGAAAAATTATCCTGATTATCATCTCTGAATTTTTGATTGTAATAATGATTCATACTGAATATGACATCTGCTTTTGAAGTTTTAAACGTATAAGCAATATCATTATTAAATTCTTCGTGCGATGTAGCAAACGAATTAATAAAAAAGCGCGGCATATTTTCCGGATTTTTGGTAATGATATTTATCAATCCCCCAACAGCTTCTGTTCCATACAAAGTTGAAGATGGTCCTTTTATAATTTCAATTCTATCTATTATAGAAGTTGCAATACCATTTAAACCATATACCGAAGCCAATGAACTCATAACCGGCATACCATCAATTAAAACCAGTGTATATGGTCCTTCCATACCATTTATGTGTATATCGGATGTGCCACACACACCACATGAAATTTGTTCCTGTACGCCATTAATTGTTTGCAGCGCTTCCATTACATTATTAGTTGGATTTTTCTGTAAAAACTGCGCACTAATTACTTCTACCTTAACAGGCGATGCTGAAACAAAACTTTCTTTCATGGTGCCGCTAATAACTACAGGATTAAGCTCAGCAGCCATTGGTTTAAGCTCAATATCTACCCGAATGGTTTTACCATTTTCGGTTTTAATTTTTTTTCTGCCTTTTTCAAAACCAATAGATGAAACAATAATTTCCAATTCTCTTTCCGGCAAATTTTGTAATTTAAAATATCCCTGTTCATTTGCTGCGGTACCAATAGAAGTGCCTTTAATTCCAATATTTGCGAAGGGTACAGCCTGCGAGGAACTTGTTACTTTTCCTTCAATAACTGCCTGTTGCGCAAATGTTAATAAACCGGAAAATAAAAAGAAATAAAATGCTATAAATTTCATATATATGCAAAGATATATTTTTAGGCTTATCTAAATTGTTTTTTAAATAATTTTAATTTATTACTTTTGTAAGCAAAATTTACTATATGCAATCTTTTACAGAAGAAAACTACTTAAAGGCAATTTACACCTTAAGTACTGCTGAAAATCAGTCGGTAAGTACTAATGCTATTGCTGAAAAGCTTACTACCAAAGCAAGCTCTGTAACTGATATGCTTAAAAAGCTTGCCGATAAAAAGTTAATTCACTATGAAAAATATCAGGGGGCAGAACTTACACGAAAAGGGAAAAAAATTGCTATCAACATTATAAGAAAGCATCGTTTGTGGGAAGTTTTCTTAGTGAATCATTTGAACTTTAAATGGGACGAAGTGCATGATGTGGCAGAAGAACTGGAACACATTAATTCAGAAAAACTAATTGACAGTTTAGATCGTTTTTTAAATTTTCCACAATTCGATCCACATGGCGACCCAATTCCTGATAAAGAAGGAAAGGTATATCACCATAAAGAAATATCTGTAAAAGATTTAAGAGTTGGAGAAAGCGGGATTATTGTAGGAGTAAAAGAGCATCATCCTGATTTTTTACGTTATCTGGAAAATGCTGAATTACTTTTAGGAACCAACATTAAAGTACTTAAGATTTTTGAATGGGATAATTCCATAAAAATTAAATGCGATAAAAAACAGGAATTAACCATTTCTGAAAAAGTTGCAGGAAACTTATATATTAAAAAAATGCTTAAAAAATAACTATGATTGAATTTATAAAAGAATATTTTCTTTCCCTTTCTTCTATTTTACAGGCATTTTCAGCTACTACTTTTACATGGCTTATTACAGCATTGGGAGCTTCATCTGTATTTTTTTTTAAAACAATGAACAGACGATTAATGGATGGATTACTTGGTTTTACAGGAGGAGTTATGCTGGCTGCAAGCTATTGGTCGTTACTGGCTCCTGCCATAGAAATGTCGGAAGGGCATGCTATTGCCAATTGGTTTCCTGCGGCAGTTGGATTTTTGTGTGGAGCAATCTTTTTATTTTCGCTTGATAAATTACTACCGCATTTACATATAAATTTTGCGGATGAAGAGAACGAAGGTATTCAAACAAATTGGCACAGTACCACCTTGCTTGTTTTGGCAATTACTCTACATAATATACCTGAAGGCTTGGCAGTAGGGGTTGCATTTGGTGCAGTAGCCGCAGATTTACCACATGCTAGTATGGGAGGAGCTGTGGCATTAGCATTTGGTATTGCGCTTCAAAATTTTCCGGAAGGAATTGCCGTTGCTATGCCGTTAAGAAGAATGGGGCTAAGCCGTTTTAAAAGTTTTTGGTATGGACAGCTTTCTGCAATTGTTGAGCCTTTTGCAGGCGTTTTAGGTGCTTTAGCGGTTATATACATACAACCTATTTTACCTTACGCATTAGCATTTGCAGCCGGAGCTATGATATATGTGGTAATTGAAGAAGTTGTTCCTGAAACGCAGCGCGATAAAAATACTGATATTGCAACCCTTGGCTTAATTGCAGGATTTTTAGTAATGATGATGCTGGATGTAGGCTTAAGCTAACACTTCTTCCCATTTCACAATTGTTGAGCCTTGAAGCGTAGGAATTATAGAAGTTTTATCTAATTGCAGGCAATAACGAATATCTTTCTTTAAATTCAATTTTGCCATTCTTCTTCGGTGAGATGAATTAGCTAAAAACTTATAGGGATCTTCTTTTGCCATTTCATATAAATATCCAACAGAAAGTGCAGAATCTGTTAGCTCTTCATAAACCTTTCGTTTAGTTAATTCTGTTACTACTGCACCGGCAAATAAGGTATCTTCTAAATTAAAACGGTTTTTCCAGCCCGAACAAAGCAACACCAAATCTTTATCTTGCTTTTCAAGCCAATTGCAAATAGCCGATATATTTAAAAAAGAACCAATAATTACTTTTGAAGCATTTTTTGCTACCTCAATGGCTTGAGTTCCGTTAGTGGTAGTTAATACGATAGTTTTATCTTTTACATGTTCGCCCATGTAATCGTAAGGAGAATTGCCAAAATCTGCCCATTCTAATTTTATGGCATTTCGTTCGGCACCTACTAAATAGCCTTTCTTTTTATATTCATATGCTTCATCGGTTGTTGCAACCGGTATAAATTCTTTAACACCATACTCGAATGCTGTACAAATGGCGGATGTTGCTCGTAAAATATCTATTATTACTACTATGCTATCTTCCAGTTCACGATAGGAATATAAAGCAGGACTAAAAACCACTTCAATTCTTGGCATATTATTTTTTAATAAAAGGGATTTTAACCACTTTAGCTTTAATGGATTTATCTCTAATCTGTATAAATATTTCTGAATCTGGTTTTGAAAACTCTGTTTTTACATATCCCATTCCAATAGCTTTATTTAAGCTAGGCGATTGAGTACCCGATGTTACAACACCAATTGTATTTCCTACAGCATCTTTTATTTCGTATCCATGTCGCGGAATACCTCTTTCAATCATTTCAAAGCCTACTAATTTTCTACTTACACCATTATTTTTTTGCTCCAATAAAGCTTCGCTATTGATAAATTTTTTGGTGAATTTAGTAATCCATCCTAATCCGGCTTCTATTGGCGATGTAGTATCATCAATATCATTTCCATATAGGCAAAAGCCCATTTCTAAACGTAAGGTATCGCGTGCTCCAAGACCAATTGGTTTTATATCAAATTCTTTACCTGCATTAAATATTGCATCCCAAATTTTTTCGGCATGTTCATTGTCAAAATAAATTTCAAAGCCTCCTGCACCGGTATAGCCTGTAGCAGAAACCAATACATTATCAACTCCTGCAAATTTTCCTTTTTTGAAGGTGTAATATTGCATTGATGCCAAATCCATATCGGTAAGTGATTGTAATGCCTGCGCAGCTTTTGGTCCCTGAATAGCTAATAAAGAAGTTCTTTCTGAAATATCTTTCATATCTACCCCAAATGTATTGTGCTGCGAAATCCAGTTCCAGTCTTTTTCAATATTGGATGCGTTAACTACCAGCATGTATGTTTGAGCATCAATTCTGTAAACCAATAAATCATCAACAATTCCGCCTTTATCGTTTGGCAGACAAGAGTATTGTACTTTGCCATCTACCAGTACAGATGCATCGTTTGAAGTTACTTTTTGAATTAAATCAAGAGCTTTATCTCCTTTTAATATAAATTCACCCATATGCGACACATCAAAAACACCTACCCCATTTCTTACAGTTAAATGTTCTTCTACTATACCTGAATATTGAACGGGCATATTAAAACCGGCAAAAGGAACCATTTTAGCTCCCAGTGAAATATGTTTTTGGGTAAGGGCTGTATTTTTCATTATTCAGATTTGTTAATTTAAGATTAAAGTTCACGAAGCTACATATAGCAAAAGGAAATTGCAAAATACATAGCAGATTATTTTACTACTTTAATTTTTTCCTTTTTCATTTTGATTAAACGAAATCCTAAGTAAATACCTGCAGTATAATCGTTTCTTCTGAATTGTACTTTTTTAAGACTATATTGCATGTAATCGTAGCTGGCATAAAGTCCCGTAAAAAAGTATTTTGAATTAAACCCAAACGATGCTCTTGAGCGACTATTAAAGGTAATATCCAATTCGTTTTTTCTAGAAAAAGATTTATAACGCTGCATCATTATACCGGTACCCAATGTGCTTAAAATGGAAATATAAGCTTTTCCGGCAACAATGGTAAAGGCATAACCAGGCATAAATGCATAGGAAAATGCGGTATTATTTTTTAAAAAACCAAACTCTTCATAATTAAACTGCTGATTGGCCGGAATTAAACCTCCACCATCTGAAATTCGTTGAAAATTTAACATGTTTAAGTAGATAAAAGATGAAGCCGATTTTTTTTGAAACTCCGTATTATTAAATGCAGCATTGTAGGAATAGCGATAAAAATTGGGAATTAAATACAAATTAATACCGCTGTTTATAAAATTGGTTGTAGCAGAATAAACGGAATTATTGTCCACACCGCCTGTAAAATGATTGCTTGTTATTTCATTTCTGTAAAGTGAATTATAGTTTTGAAAATAGGCTTCGTAACCTATCCATGTTCGGTAAAAATTCAGGCGTATATCTGTTAAGTCTGATGCAACCCAATCGTTTTTGTTGATATAAGTCGTATTTGCCCCCAATGCAACAGAAAAACCTATGCCATATAAACTTAATGCAATACCTGTATAGGTTGGAATATAGGCATTGTAATTGGTGCGTATATTTTTTGTAATGGATTTATCAAAGGTTGAAATTTTTGACGGCCTTGGGCGCATACTTACATTTAAACCCGTATTAACCAGCATGGGCTTAACCAATAAATTGGTACTAAAGCGACCAATACGCGTGGTATCAATTCCTGAAAAACTTTGATTGCAAAATATGAGCAAGCTGAATAAAACTAAAATAAATCTCATTGCCATTTTTTTTCATAAAAATAGCCATTAATGATCTTGTAATTTGCACTCAACTCTGACATGTTTTAAACAAAATGTTTTTGAAAAGCATATTAAATAAAAAAAGGTCATCAAGTTTGATGACCTTTTTATTTAGCGGAGAGAGAGGGATTCGAATCTACCTGTCGGCAGACAGGCCCCCTGAACCTTTCGGTTTCATTTGTTTTAGTTTTTCTTTACCTATTCCGCTTTTCCAATATTTCTCTCTTTCTCTTGCTTCTTTTCTGTCTTTACATCTCTCTGTATAAATTAACTCAAATGGGGCGTATGGCTTAGTGGTTTTTTCATATCCTGAATTATGCCTATGAAATCGATTTGTAATATTGGAAGTCAATCCAACATAAATATAATTTCTATATAAGCTTGAAATAGCGTAAACAAAATATTCCATAAAATTCAATAAAAAACCAGCCTCGAAAATAAGGCTGGTTTCAGCGGAGAGAGAGGGATTCGAACCCCCGGAACCTTTCGGTTCAACGGTTTTCAAGACCGCCGCAATCGACCACTCTGCCATCTCTCCGGCCGCAAAATTATAAGAAAAATAAATATCCAATAAATTTTTATGATTTTTTTGTAAAAATAGCTGTTTATCACGCAATTGTTTTTTGTAACTTTACCTTTTGTAAATATTTATAATAAACCTTTACCAAGCAGACTTTTCTTAAAGCGATGAAACACCCTCTTTTCTTATTTTCTTTTTTTACTATATCGTTGATTACTCTTGCAGGAAAGCCTCAGGTATTTTTCAATTACAGCACCTTTCACATGCCTAAGCAAACACCTTATATTGAAACTTATTTGTCGGTAATTGGTAATTCTGTAGGGTATAAAGCAACCAAATCAGGTTTTTCTAAAGCTGAAATTGAAATTACCATGTTATTTAAAAACAACGACAAAATTGTTGATTTTAAAAA
>CALKJP010000200.1 GCA_937995645.1 uncultured Bacteroidia bacterium | reverse complement strand
AGAAATAAAAATATCATATTCGATTTTGATGATGCTATTTGGCTGCACGATGTATCAAAAGCAAATGATTCATTGGGTTGGCTTAAAAAACCTGAAAAAACATCAAAAATTATTTCCTATTCTAAATTAGTTATTGCTGGAAATATGTATTTAGCCGATTATGCAAAAACATATAATACTAATGTAATTATCATTCCAACAACAATAGATACAGCTTATCATTTCAATAAAAAAGCTAAAACAAATAACGGTAAAATTACAATTGGTTGGACAGGTTCTTCAACTACCAATCGTCATTTAAAAATACTTTTACCGGTTATAAATATTCTTAAAGCAAAATTTTCAGAGCATATTTGTTTTGTAATGATTTCTAATATTCCTTTAGAGGATACTTCTGCACTGATTGAATTTAAACCCTGGAATAAACAAACCGAAATAGAAGATTTACAAGAATTTGATATTGGAATAATGCCACTTCCTGATGATGAATGGGCAAAAGGAAAATGCGGATTAAAAGGCTTACAATATATGGCATTAGAAATACCAACCGTAATGTCGCCTGTTGGCGTAAACTCAGAAATAATACAAGATGGCGAAAATGGCTTTTTAGCAGCTTCTGAAGAAGAATGGATTGAAAAACTTTCATTACTAATAGAATCTCCCGAATTAAGAGAAAAACTTGGTAAAGCAGGTCGTAAAACCGTAGAAGAAAAATATTCGGTAGAAGCCAATAAACAAAAGTATTTAAATGCCTTTAACAGCCTGCTGAATAGATAATTAATTTTAAAACTATGCATCCACTTATTTTTGCTTCCAACAATCAACATAAAATTGAAGAAGTTTCTGCCATTTTAAAACCTTTTGGCTTTAATGTAATAAGTTTAGCAGATGCAGGTATTCATGAAAATATTCCAGAAACCGCTGAAACCATTGAAGGGAACGCCTCATTAAAAGCGAATTATATTTTTAATCATTACCATTTTGATTGCTTTGCCGATGATACCGGACTTGAAGTAGAAGCCTTAAACAATGCACCCGGAGTTTACTCGGCACGCTATGCAGGTGAACAAAAAAACTCGGAAGATAATATAAATAAGCTCTTGGCTGAATTAGAAAGCAAAGCTAATAGAAATGCCCGTTTTAAAACCGTAATTGCACTAATACTTAATGGAAAAGAATACCTGTTTGAAGGCATTATAAATGGCAGAATTGCCACTGAAAAAAAAGGCGAAAAAGGCTTTGGCTACGACCCCATTTTTATACCAAACGGTTACGAAAAAACTTTTGCAGAAATGACTTCTGCCGAAAAAAATAATATTTCCCACCGAGCTATTGCTGTTCAAAAATTAGCAGATTTTTTAAAGTTAAAAAAGTAAGCTAAATCTTAGATTTAGTATTAAATTTACACCTTTCAATAAAATACTTAAATGAAAACCAGAATAGGTGTCATATTTGGCGGTGTATCGCGCGAAAGAGAAATATCTTTTGCAGGTGGTAGAACCGTTTACGATAATCTTAATAAATCACTTTTTGAAGCAATCCCTTTATTTGTTGATAGTTTTGGAAATTTTATTTTGTTAAACTGGCAATATATTTATAAAGGAAGTATTCGCGATTTTTATCCTCCCGTAGAATATATTCCCCAAAATAAAGGCGATTTTCAAATTTATGCTGAGTCTTTAGGCGACTTATCAAAAAATGAACAATTAGCGCTAATTGAAAGTATTGGCAAAAAAGTCTCTATTGAAGAATTACCTGATTTAATTGACTTTGCATTTTTGTGTTTACATGGCCCTTATGGCGAAGATGGAACCATTCAGGGAATATTAGATTACTATCACATCCCATATTCCGGTTCCGGAATTTTTCCATCGGCATTTGGCGTAAATAAGGCTATTCAAAAACGTTTAATGGTTAATGCAGGGTTTAATAGCCCTGCTTTTATGAATGTAAAACGCGCTGATTATATTTCAGGAAATTGCAAAGGATTATTTGATCAGGCAAAATCGCAGATGACCTTACCAATTGTTATAAAACCTGCTAATCAGGGTTCATCAATAGGTGTAAGCATTTTGCATAAAGATGACGAGCATGCATTTATGCAGGCGGTAGAAAAAGCGTTTTTTACCAAATGGATTGATGCAAACCAATGGACGGCATTAAGTGAGGAACAAAAAAATAAGTTGATTAAAGAACTTACCGATATACGCGAAGGAATTGGCTTGCCTGTAAAAGTGCATGATAAAGTTCTATTTCATCCATACGATTTAAAAACATTTATTGACGAAAAGTTTAAAACAGAAAAAGAGGGCTTGCTGCTCGAAGCGCTTGATGGAGAAAGCGAAGTATTGATAGAAGGGTTTATAAAAGGTCGCGAATTTTCATGCATTGTAGTACAAGATGAACATGGAGTGCCGGTAGCATTACCACCTACCGAAATTAAAAAAGGCACAGAATTATTTGATTATCGCTCTAAATATCTTCCCGGTTTATCACGTAAAATAACACCTATTGATTTGCCGGAAGAACAGATTGAAGCTATTCGAAAGGAGTGTGAACGATTATTTATAGCTTTTAAATTTGACGTGTATGCCCGAATTGACGGATTTATCACCGCAGATAATACCATTTATCTAAACGATCCTAACACCACATCGGGAATGATGCCCTCTTCTTTTTTCTTTCATCAGGCAGCAGAAATTGGATTAAATCCATCACAATTTTTAACGTACATCATTCGTACTTCTTTAAAACAACGTATTGCGAGCGGAGGTAAAAATTTACGTTATCAAACATTATTAGATAAATTAGATAATGCAATAAAAGTAAATACAGAAGCACGTCCCGAAAAAATAAAAATTGCAATTATTCTGGGAGGATATTCATCAGAGCGACATATTTCTGTAGAAAGCGGACGAAATATTTACGAAAAACTTTCATCATCTGAAAAGTATGAACCATTTCCTGTATTCCTTACAGGAAATGATCAAGCGCATGAGCTTTTCTTAATTCCTGTAAATGTTTTATTAAAAGATAATGCAGATGATATTAAAGAAAAAGTTCATCATTATTCGCAGCACCCGATAATTAAAAAAATAATTGCAGAAGCAAGTTCCATAACTACTAAATATGTTGGTGAAAATGCGCTGTTTGTACCACGCAAAATTTCATATCAAGAATTAGCACAAATGGCAGATGGTGTTTTTATAGCCCTTCATGGTCGCCCGGGCGAAGACGGAGCACTTCAAAAAGAATTAGAAAATGTTGGTTTGCCATACAACGGTTCCGGACAGGAAAGCTCATCTATAACCATAAATAAATACAAAACAAACGAAATTTTAAAACAGCATGGAATGCTGGTTGCAGAGCACACCATACTTACAAAACAAGAGTGGGAGAGTAGTAAAGAACAAGCATTATGCAGAATTAAAGCACAATTTAAGTTTCCTTTTATTGCCAAACCTGTTGATGATGGCTGCAGTTCTGCAGTAAAAAAAATAAAAACTCAAGAAGAATTTATTGCCTTTGCAAATCAAATATTTAGAGATACAGATAACTTACTGCCCAACGAAGCCGTCATACTTCAACTAAAACCAAATGAAGAATTTCCCCGCAAAAAAGAAATATTAATTGAAGAGTTAATAAGCAGAAACAATGCAAAACATTTCCTGGAAATTACAGGAGGAATGCTAACTCGTATTAATGAAAAAGGAGAATTGGAATACGAAGTATTTGAAGCCTCTGAAGCATTGGTAGAAGGTGAAGTATTATCACTCGAAGAAAAATTTTTAGCAGGACAAGGACAAAATATTACTCCGGCAAGATATTCCTCTAATCCGGAAGAACGACAAATAATTTCTGAAAAGGTTAAACAAGAATTAGCCAAAGCAGCCCAAGTTTTAAACGTAGTTGGATATTGTAGAATTGACGCTTTTGTCAGAATATTTGACGTAAATCATGTTGAAGTAATTTTTATAGAAGTTAATTCTCTACCGGGAATGACTCCTGCAACATGTATATTCCATCAAACTGCCATACAGGGCTATAAGCCCTACGATTTTATTGATCGCATTTTAGATTTTGGTTTTAAAAAAAGAGCCTTATTAAAAAAATAATGTTAGCATGAGTTTTCTTCAATTTGTAAAAAGTAAAATATTTTTAATAAATCTGGGATTAGCGATACTATTCCTTCTTATTTTTTTATGGGGAATTTTATTCTGGCTTGATACTTACACCATGCATGGCGAAAGTATAACCGTTCCTGAATTGGTTGGATTGTCGAAAGAACAAGCAAAACAAATTTTAGAAGAAAAAGGATTACGTATTTTTATTACAGATTCCCTTTACAATCCAAAAGCTATAAAAGGATCGGTATTAGAGCAAGACCCTAAAGCAAATACACAGGTTAAACACAATAGAACTATCTATGTTACCGTTAATGCAATGCGACCGCCCTTAGTTAAAATGCCCGATTTGCATGATTTAACTTTGCGCGATGCAAAAGCAAGATTAGAAACATACGGTTTGCAATTAGGTAACATTCGCTATGTGCCCGATATTGCATTTAACGCAGTTATATATCAAGAATATAAAGGAAAAAAAATAGAACCGGGTGAAATGATTGAACGAGGCTCAGTTATTGATTTAGCCTTAGGCCAAGGAGAAAGCGATGAAATGGTAAACGTACCATCTTTAATTGGTTTTACCATAAAAGAAGCTATTGCAGAGCTTCAAGCAAGCTCTTTAAACATAGGCGCAATTATTAAAGATGAAACCGTAAAAGATTCAACTCAAGCAAAAGTGTATAAACAAATACCTCCATTTGGAGATGATGCTTTTATTAATGTTGGAAAATCTATTGATATTTTTGTAACACAATCAAAAGAAAAACTTTCAAATTAATATCTTGAAATACACTTTAACCCATATTGCATTTATATTGCTTTTTATTACGAATAAAGCATGGGCACAAACAGGCGAAATTGAAGAGCCGCTATTAGAAAATGCTATTCAAAAAAAATACTATTATGAAAATCCACCCTCATTATTACGTTCAGGCCCCGATACATTAACACTCCCCTTTATAGATGATTTTTCGTTTTCGAGAGTAGTACCGCATGATTCACTATGGGAAGATAGGCACGCTTTTATAAATGTAAGTTTCGGAGTTAATCCCCCCACAATTGGTGTTGCAACATTAGATGGCTTAAAAGCTAATGGTCAGCCCTATGTTTCTTCATTTCAAACTCCCGAACCTTATGGGGTGGCAGATTATTTAACCTCCAAGCCATTTTACATGAGCGGTTTAACACCGGCTGATTCTGTTTATCTATCTTTTTATTATCAACCACAAGGCACAGGTGATGCCCCCTTAGGTAAAGATTCCTTAGTGCTGGAGTTTTTTAATCCGATTGACAGCATTTGGGTATGGGCATGGTCAAAAGAAGGTTCATCAGCAGCACCATTCGAAGCAGCTATTATTCCGGTTATCAACCCTGTTTTTTTTAATGATGGATTTCGTTTTCGATTTAAAAATTATGCTTCCTTATCGTGCAATTGCGACCACTGGAACATAGATTACGTATGGCTTGATAAAAACAGAACAGCTACTATAACCATTATAGACGATGTAGCATTTGTTTATGAACCAAATACATTACTAAACAAATACAGAGAAATGCCTTGGACACAATATAAGGCAAATCCTGCAGGTGAGTTTAACAACAGTTTACAAGTTACACTAAGAAACAATAATTCTATCCCTAAAAATTTTACCTATTCCTTTAATATTTATGATAGAAACGGCAACTTACTTTCCAATAAACCACCAACAAATGATAATATAAATGCCCTTTCAAACTACACCATCACCAATGCAACTAATCTTCCCGGAGCGGCTTTTCCGGTTTCATCAAGTAATAGCTACGAAACATTTTTAATTGAAAATATTATCTCAACAGCAGGCGATACCATTAAAACAAATGACACATTACGAACAGAAATTAAATTTGACAGACATTTTGCTTACGATGATGCATCGGCCGAAAGTGCTTACGGAATAAACGTTTCAGGTGGAAAAATAGCTGCTCGTTTCGATTTAAATGTAGCAGAAAAATTTACAGGCCTTGCAATACATTTTGCAAATTTTAAAGGAAATGTAAGTAACAGCCCATTTAGAATAACCGTATGGGAAAGCTTAACTCCTGAAATTATTCTTTATCAAAAAGACTCTGTATCATATCCGGTGTATGAAGAATCAATTAATGGGTATCATGTATATCCTATTTTCGATGGTCCAACATTAAATGGTACTGTTTATATAGGATGGGTACAAGTGAATAATACGAATTTACGTTTAGGATTAGATAAAAATACAAGTGTTTCTTCAAAACAATTTTTTAATACAAGTGGAGCATGGAACGAATCAATGATTCAAGGAGCATGGATGTTACGCCCATTATTTGGAGGATTACCTAATTTGCCAATAAGCGATGAAGATATTTATGAATATTCGAGTGAATTAAAAATATATCCCAATCCTGCAAGCAATGAAATTAATTTTGGAGGTGTTGAAAACATTATGGATGTTAAAATTTATTCATTACATGGAAAATTAATGTTGCAACAACAAATTACTAATGGCGATAAAATAGATGTTTCTGGCTTTTCTCAGGGAATGTATATTGTTTACCTAACTGATAATAATGGTAAAATAAATGCTCATAAAATTTCAGTTGTTCGATAATAGCCATGCAGGAAAAAGATTTTGAATTAGAACACGATAATGAGCAAGACGAACTCTATGAACATTTTCGCTTAGAAGTAACTAAAGGACAAGAACTCATACGAATTGATAAATTTCTAGTCAATAGAATTGAAAATGTTACCCGAACTAAAATTCAAAATGCAGCCGATGCAGGAAATATTTTAGTAAATGGCAAACCTGTAAAATCGAATTATCGGATAAAACCGCTGGATGTTATCACCATTGTAATGGCACATCCGCCAAGAGAGAAAGAGTTAATTCCTGAAAATATTCCCATTAATATTGTGTATGAAGATGATGAGGTTGTGCTTGTAAACAAAGAACCGGGCATGGTTGTGCATCCCGGATTTGGTAATTATTCCGGTACTTTGTTAAATGCTTTATTGTATCATTTTAAAAATCTTCCTTCACATCAGGGCAAAAAATCTGCACATGACGAACTACGTCCCGGTTTAGTTCATAGAATAGATAAAAATACTTCAGGAATTGTAATCTTAGCCAAGTCGGAATATTCACTAGCCCATTTAGCCAAACAGTTTTTTGATAAAACAACTAAACGTACTTATGTTGCTTTAGTTTGGGGCGATGTAAAAAACGATACAGGAACAATTACAGGTCATGTAGGGCGCGATTTAAAAGATAGAAAAAAAATGGCAGTATTTACAGATGGATTGCATGGAAAACATGCAGTTACACATTACAAAGTATTAGAGCGTTTTGGTTATGTTACCCTTGTTGAGTGTAAGCTCGAAACCGGAAGAACACATCAGATAAGAGTTCATTTTAAACATATTGGGCATCCACTCTTTAATGACGATACTTATGGTGGTGATAAAATTTTGAAAGGGACCACGTTTGCCAAATACAAACAATTTATTGAAAATTGCTTTGAGATATTGCCACGCCATGCCCTGCATGCCAAATCACTGGGTTTTATACATCCTGTTACAAAAAAAGAAATGTTTTTCGATTCAGAGTTACCTAATGATATGCTTCAGGTAATAGAAAAGTGGCGAAAATACACTCAATCAAAAGAATTGGAATCATGATTTTGATTATAAATTTACTAAAATTGAATTTTAACCTCTCATTTGATTTCTATCTTCCAACTTTTACAATATGGAAAAATTTGACTTATGCGTTATAGGAGCAGGTCCAGTTGGTTATGCAGCTGCCATGCGTGCAATTGATTTTGGTAAAAAAGTTATTTTAATAGAAAAAAACAGATTAGGCGGAGCAGGAATTTATGATGGAGCATTAGCCTCAAAAACATTATGGGAATTATCAGAAAAAGTAAAAACAACGCGAGAAGTTTTAGTAGAAAATAACAAACAAAATTCATTTGATATTAGCTTTAAAGAAACATGTAAAACTGTTAATCAAGCAATATTTGAACGAAAGTTTCAATTAACTTGTCATTTACGTTTATTACAAAAACAATACACCAAAAGTCAAATTGTATATGAAAAAGGATTTGCCTCATTTGTAAGTGAGTATGAAGTAAAAATAACAAGAGAAAATGGCGAAAAAATAATTTGGGCCGAAAATATTTTAATTGCTACCGGAAGTCGCCCAAAAACACTTCCCGGTATTCAGGTAGATGAAAAAATTGTATTAACCAGTAACGGAATTCATCATCTCGAAGATTTTCCAAAAAGTTTGGTAATTGTTGGTGCAGGTGTTATTGGCTGTGAGTATGCAACCATTTTTTCAAATTTTGGAAAAACTAAAGTATATCTGATTGACAGAGCATCTCGTATTTTACCCTTTGAAGATGAAGATTTAGCAAATCTTGTAGCGAGTAATTTAGAGAAAAACGGAGTAACCATTCATCACGAAGCCAAACTGGAACGTTTAGAAATTGTTGATGGCGAAGTAGAATATGAAATTTCTTATCCTGATGGAAAAAGGGAAACCATTCGAGTTGAAAAAGCACTATTGTCAATAGGTAGAGTACCTAATATAGAAGGATTAAACTTAGAAAATTCCGGTGTTAAAACTACTTCAAACGGATATATATATGAAGAAGATACGCAAACCAATGTGCCGCATATTTGGGCTGCAGGTGATGTAAAAGGAAAAATAATGCTGGTAAATGTTGGCGAACGAGAAGCTCGACATGCAGTAGTAAGAATGTTTGGCGGAAATATACCTCCAATTGTGTATGATAATATTTCAACCATCATGTTCTTACATCCTGAAGTAGCAGCAGTTGGACTAAACGAGCAGCAAGCCCGCGAAAAAGGAATTCCATACAAACTGGCAAAGGTTGATTATTCATGTATTGCAAGAGCCATAGCTATGCGCAAAACCAATGGATTTTTTAAAATTTTGGTAACCAATGATGATGAAATGAAAGTATTAGGTATGCGGGCTGTTGGCGAACATGCTTCAAGCGCTATTCAAGCTATTGCCTTACTAATTTAAATGAATAAAGGAATTGATGAGATAACTCAGTTAATGCATCCGCATCCATCCATTATTGAAGGTATTCAGGAATGTGTACGCATGTTTAAAGGTAAATCAATTTATAAATCATCGGTTTTTAAAGATAAACTACAATATTATAGTTGCAACGATGGTGTTTGTATGCCATTACAAGTGCTATAAAAAATTTTTTAAATCATTTAAAAATAGGTAGGTTTGCTAAAATTTTGCAACATGAATTTATTTTATAAATTATTCCTGTTTTTTGTTTTTGTTGCAACTTCTTCTTATGCTCAATTAGCATTTGGTCCTAAAATAGGATGGAATACCAATTTTAATGAAAATACCACTACTACCGGACCTAATTTTTATATGGGTTTTAATGGAGGTGCTACCGTTCAATATAAAATTAAACCCTGGCTTTCCATTCAATCAGGTATAGAATATAGTAATCGAAAAAATACCTATCAGGATACAGCAACAAAATCAATATTAAATCTTTTACGATTAGTTAATATT
>CALKJP010000199.1 GCA_937995645.1 uncultured Bacteroidia bacterium | reverse complement strand
GTGTACGCATGTTTAAAGGTAAATCAATTTATAAATCATCGGTTTTTAAAGATAAACTACAATATTATAGTTGCAACGATGGTGTTTGTACGCCATTACAAGTGCTATAAAAAATTTTTTAAATCATTTAAAAATAGGTAGGTTTGCTAAAATTTTGCAACATGAATTTATTTTATAAATTATTCCTGTTTTTTGTTTTTGTTGCAACTTCTTCTTACGCACAATTAGCTTTTGGTCCTAAAATAGGATGGAATACTAATTTTAACGAAAATACCGCAACAACAGGTTCAAATTTTTACATGGGTTTTAATGGAGGGGCTACAGTTCAGTACAAAGTTAAAACATGGTTGTCTGTTCAGTCTGGTATTGAATATAGCAATCGCAAAAACACTTATCAAGATACAGCAACAAAATCAATATTAAATCTTTTACGATTAGTTAATATTGACCCTAACGATTCTACTATACAGCAATTTGTTGGAGCATTAAATACCAATGTGTACGAAAAAACAAATGGTTACAGTTCACGTCATCATATTGATATCCCACTAAATATTATTTTACATACCGGAAGGGTAGAGTGGATGCTTGGAGGATATGCTTCCATTTTAGCGAATGCTCGTAATAGAGAAGTGTTTAAACAAGATATACCACTCCTTGATGCTATTGCATTAGACGATACAAGCACACAGGCACGTTTAGCCATCAGCTTTTTATATCCCTCGTATTATTCACCAACAAGCAGCGATTTTAATGGCAAAGCGCGTTACGTTCCATTTCATTACGGGTTAAATTTGGGTGTTGCATATAAAACGCTTGATGGTTGGATATTTGGTTCCCGTTTTTCGATAGGCCTAAATGAAATTATGGCAAATCCAATTGGAAACAAAAGAACCGATATGTTTGTAAATGTTTATCTGGCATATAGTATAGATAAACTCATATTTAGATACAAAACAGAACCAAGTTTTAATTAAAACGATATGACAAAAGTTCACAATTTTAGCGCTGGTCCCGGTATACTACCACAAGAAGTGCTTAAACAAGCTTCAGAAGCTGTTTTAAATTTTAATAATCTTAATCTTTCATTATTAGAAATTTCTCACCGAAGCAAAGACTTTATTGCGGTTATGGAAGAAGCTCGTTCCTTAGTAAAAGAGCTATTAGAATTAGATAATAATTATCACGTTTTGTTTTTAGGAGGTGGAGCAAGTTTGCAGTTTGCCATGGTGCCTTATAATTTATTAAGAGAAAATGGAAAAGCTGCTTATGTAAATACCGGAGTATGGGCAAGCAAAGCAATAAAAGAAGCTAAAATAATTGGAAATACTGAAGTAATTGCATCATCTGAAGACAGAAAATTTGCATACATACCTAAAGGATATTCTATACCAACCGATGCAGATTATTTACACATAACTTCCAACAATACCATTTACGGAACACAAATACACGAATTTCCAAACAGCCCAATACCAATGGTTTGCGATATGTCGAGCGATATTTTTTCGCGTAAAGTAGATGGTAAAAAGTTTGCATTAATTTATGCAGGAGCACAAAAAAACATGGGACCTGCAGGTACTACCATGGTAGCTGTTAGAGAAGATATTTTAGGAAAAGTAGAACGCAAAATGCTTTCAATGCTCGATTATCGAGTACACATTAAAGGCGAATCAATGTACAATACTCCGCCTGTTTATCCGGTTTACGTTTCTATGCTTACCATGAAATGGTTAAAAGATAATGGTGGTATTGAGTGGATTGAAAAAATAAATAATCAAAAAGCAGAATTGCTTTATGCTGAAATTGACAGAAATTCAATGTTTAAAGGCACAGTAGAAGCAAAAGAAGACCGTTCTAAAATGAATGTAACATTTGTAATGAATAAACCTGAGCTGGAAGCAGAGTTTGATAAAATGGCTAAAGAAGCTAATTTAAGCGGTTTAAAAGGACATAGAGATGTTGGAGGATATCGTGCTTCTATCTACAACGCTTTACCATTAGAGAGTGTAAAAGTATTGGTTGATGTAATGAAAGAATTTGAAAACAAATTTGCGTAAACTTAAATTATATATTATATGAAATTATTAGAAAGAAAAGTTGCTTTAATTACCGGCGCTACCAGAGGTATTGGTAAAGGTATTGCTTTAAAATTTGCAGAGCATGGTGCTCACATAGTATTCACCTATGTATCATCTGAAGAAAAAGCAAAAGCACTTGAAGCTGAATTACAGCAAATGGGAGTAAAAGCAAAAGGATTTAAATCAGATGCTGCCGATTTTAAAGCAGCCGAAGATTTAGTTAATGCCGTAGTTGCAGAATTCGGCACATTAGATGTGTTGGTTAATAATGCAGGAATTACGCGTGATACTTTATTAATGCGTATGACAGAACAGCAATGGGACGAAGTAATTAATGCCAATTTAAAATCGGTATTTAATTTAACAAAAGCAGCTCAAAAACCAATGTTGAAACAACGAAAAGGAAGCATCATTAATATGAGTTCAGTTGTTGGTGTAAAAGGAAATGCAGGGCAGGCAAATTATGCAGCATCAAAAGCCGGAATCATAGGTTTTTCAAAATCTGTTGCTTTAGAATTGGGTTCTCGAAATATTCGTTGCAATGCTATTGCTCCGGGTTTTATTGAAACAGAAATGACCGCAGCCTTAGACCCAAAAGTAATAGAACAATGGAGAGAATCTATTCCGTTAAAAAGAGGTGGTACTGCCGAAGACGTTGCAAATTTAACCTTATTTCTTGCTTCCGATATGTCTGCCTATATTACGGGGCAATGCATCAACGTATGTGGTGGAATGTTAACTTAATGTAAGATAAATTCAGTTGAAACTTCAACTAATTTCCGAATATCCATTATGGCTCTCAGGGCTGTGCTTGCTTACAGGTGCGGCCTATGCTTTTTTATTGTATTACAAAGAAAAATCTTTGTATGATATTTCTAAAAAAATTAAAATAGCTTTATTCTCTTTTCGCTTTATAGCAGTTTCAATTATTGCATTTTTGTTATTAGGACCATTATTAAAATCGTGGACTAAAACTGTTGAAAAGCCAATATTGATTTTTGCTCAGGATAATTCTTCTTCCATCTTGTCTAATAATGATTCAATATACTATCAAATTAAATACATAGAAGAAGTTGAAAGTTTTAAAAATGCACTCTCCGAAAAATTTGAAGTAAAACAATTATTGTTCGGTAATGAGGTAAGAGAAGAAAACTTGATAACTTTTCAAGATAAACAAACCGATATCTCGGCACTTTTTCGTGAAACAGAAAATCGTTTTGCAAATAGAAATATAGGAGCAATAGTAATTGCAACAGACGGAATTTATAATAAAGGTCTTAATCCACTATACCAAAATTATAAATTTAAAGCTCCTGTATATACAGTTGGACTTGGCGATACAACAGATAAAAAAGATATCATTATTTCAAAAGTATATTACAATAAGTTGGCATATTTAGGAAATAC
>CALKJP010000198.1 GCA_937995645.1 uncultured Bacteroidia bacterium | reverse complement strand
ACATCAGAAGATGCTACCATGCTTAATTTAAATATTAACGGATACTGGCAAATTTCGGATACAAGCAATAAAAAACTAATGGCATTTAACGGGCATGGTGCAAGCATTAGTTTGTTTTATAAATATACTTTTAAAGATGATGATAGCCGTTTTATAAATATTGAATTGAACGACTTGGGTTTTATTAAATGGAACAAAAAAAGCCTTACACGTTCATTCGATACTACCTATACATTTGAAGGTTTAACCGTGAACAATCTACTGAATTTTAATGAAAACAATATTGGAAATAACAGCAGCGAAGACAGCATATTAAATCGCTTTTCCAAATTAAAACAATCTTCTGTAAACACCTTTATTCCCTTAAGTTTTCATTTAGCCTATAATCATAAACTGAACGAAAAATTTACATTAATAAATGGCGTTATATACCGTATTGCTGCACAACATATTCCATTTTTATATCTGCAACCACAATATAAAATTAACGAACACCTTAAATTAATTGCACGAGCTGCTTATGGCGGATATGGCAGATTTCATTTTGCAAGCGGCATTAACGGTAAAATAAACGACAAATGGCATTTAGGATTTACCATTGATAATGTTGAAGGATTTATTGCACCTAAACATACAGGCGGAAACGGCATGAGCATAAGGCTTGCAAAAGAGTTTTGATTTGATGATTTAGTTAATTGGTGTTTTTAATTTTAAAAAATATAATTCGATTAATTTGTAAACGATTTGTTATTTATAGACTATGAATATACCTAACTTAAAAAAATATAATTCCAACAACTTCTTTTTACTGGCAGGTCCATGTGTGGTAGAAGATGAAAAAACTGTAATGGAAATTGCTGAGCGAGTTGTAACTATTACCAATAAATTAGAAATACCCTACATATTTAAGGCATCGTTTAAGAAAGCAAATCGCAGCCGATTAGATTCCTTCACAGGAATAGGAGATATTGAAGCATTAGAATTAATAGCAAAAGTTGCAAAAACATTTAATGTTCCAACATTAACCGACATTCATACCGAAGCAGATGCAGAATTGGCAGCAAAATACGTAGATATATTACAGATACCTGCATTCCTTTGTCGCCAAACCGATTTGCTGGTAGCAGCAGCCAAAACAGGCAAGTACGTAAACATAAAAAAGGGGCAGTTTATGTCGCCTGAAGCTATGAAACACAGCGTAGATAAAATAATTGCTTCAGGCAACCATAATGTGATGCTAACCGATCGTGGAACAACTTTTGGCTATCAAGATTTAGTAGTAGATTTTAGAGGAATTCCCATTATGCAAAAAAATAATGTTCCGGTGGTAATGGACGTAACCCACTCTTTACAACAACCTAATCAGCTAAGTGGCGTTACGGGCGGAAAGCCAGAACTGATTGAAACAATTGCCAAAGCAGCTATTGCGGTAGGCGTTGATGGATTATTTATTGAAACACATCCGCGCCCACAGGAAGCAAAATCTGATGGAGCTAATATGTTGCACTTAGATAAGTTAGAAGACTTAATGACTAAACTGGTAAAAATTCGTAAAGCCATTTTATGATACGATTATTAAACATATTTATTTTTTGTTTTTTGTTTATAAATGTCAAAGGTCAAACAACCGATACTGCTTATTTACATTTATTTGGCGGGCAAAATATGGATATGTTTAGAGATGGCATTGCAACCCCCGATACCGGAATAATTGCTGTTGGAACAACAAGTTCATACGGAGCAGGAAATACCGATATTTATGTAGTAAAAACCGACTCACTGTGTAATAAAATTTGGTCGAAAACTTTTGGAAGAAATAATATTGAACAAGGATATAGTATCAAAAACACTTCAGACGGAGCTTTTATAATTGCAGGATTTACAAATTCAATAGGAGCAGGCGGATATGATGCTTATTTATTAAAGATTGATTCAAACGGTCAGCAACTTTGGGAAAAAACATACGGTGGCTACGATTGGGATTTTGCGTATTCTATTGTAGAATTACCTGACAGCGGTTTTGCAGTATGTGGAGAAACCTACACCAACTCATTAGGTAATTCTGATGTTTATCTTTTTCGCACCGATAAAAACGGCAATTTAATTTGGCAAAAAAATATTGGAGGTACACAACAAGATGTTGCCAATGATTTGATACTTGATACGGATACTAATTTAGTATTAGTTGGCAAAACAAAAAGTTTTGGCAATGGACAAGAAGATATGTATTTAATTAAAACTAATTTATTGGGTGATACCATTTGGACAAAAACATTTGGAGATACGTTAAATGAATGTGGTTTCCGATTAATACAAACACAAGATTTGGGATATGTTATAGTTGGATATGCAGAAAGCTATTCACCGGAAGGGGATTTGGAAATGCATTCACTAAAAACAGATAGTGCAGGATTTTTTCAATGGTATCATATTTATGGAGAAAATATAAAAGAAGACATAGGGTATGATGTGTTAGAAAAACCCGATGGCTCATTAATTTTTACTGGCTTTACAGGTTTTGGTGCAGGTATGAAAGATGTATATACGTTTAATGCTTATTTTAATGGCTGGTGGTCGCCAGCATCCAATACGTATGGCTCTACAAAAAACGATATAGGATATGCCAACACATTGCTCCAAAATGGTTCCATCATTTTATTAGGCACTACTGAAAGTTTTGGTACCGGAAATTATGATGCTTTAATAATTCGATTAGATACTGTAAAAGCAAATCAATTTCAAAAACTTTCAATCTTTAATGACAGTATTTTAAATGTTGAAGATAATATTATACGTGCGAGTTTTAATTTTAAAATTTACCCCAATCCAAACAATGGAAATTTTATAATTCAAAATATTCCGCCAAATGCCAAACATTTAAATATTTATAACTGCTTGGGTCAAGAAATTTATAATTACAATATTGAAAATTCAAGCCAAAATGAAATTCAATTTAATTTACACGCAAAAAGAGGCATATACTTTTTACAAATTTTAGATGGAAATACAATACTCACTCAAAAAATAATTATTGAATAATACTACCTTATCCCCCTAATTATTTCTTCAGTTCCATCTTCGTAAAAGGCTTCGAATGTTACATTACCATCTTTAAAGAATACGGCTTTTACAAAACCTTTTTTAGAATCGTTACGATATAAATCCGGGTACTTTTTCTTTTTTAAACCGGATAGTTTACTTCCTGCTCCGCTTATTATATAATGATTATTATTATGCCTAAAATATTGAATATTATGGTCGTGCCCTGATACATGAACTATATTATTATACTTATCGAAAATCTGAAGCATTTGCTTTCTCATTTGCTTATACCGCGGTTGTGGCATGTCTTGCAAAATGGCTTTATTTAAGCCCAACAATCCAAAAATTTGAAACGGAGTATAGTTTATTAAGGTTCTGAATGGCTCATTAAATAAGGCATGATGGCCATTAGTAAATATAGGATGATGCATATTTATCACTACTCGCTCTCCCCTTTTGTGTGCGGCATTCAAGCTACTATCTAAAGCTGCATAAAATAGTTTTTTCGTGTTTTTTCGTGTTCCAATTTTTCCGGTTTTGTGTATAATTTGTGCATGTAAAAACCACTGCGAATCAATAAAAATCATTCTAAGCCCTTCTGCAATTAGCGTATCATAAGGTCCCGGCAGCGCATTGGCAGGTAAAAAATTGGGCGAATTTTTATTGGCAACCAAAGTTGAGTTTAAATAATTCTCAACAAATTCAGCTTGGCGTAATACCACTTTATATCCACCCGGTTTTCCCATTTTCCAATCGTGATTTCCGGGAATAAAAAATACATTGCCTTGGTAATTATTCAAAATTGATAATTGTGCTACTAATTTATTTTCTGATTTCTTTTTGCCGTCTAATCCTTGTGGATATATATTATCTCCTAAAAAAACAACGGTACTTAATTCATCGTTTTCGATTTCAGTTTTTAATCGTTTTAAAATATCATTGGTAGTTTCATATTTACCTGCATCTCCAATAAAATAAATAGTTTGAATGATTTCAAAAGGGCGCTGCGCGAAGCTAAATATTGCTGCAAAACACAAAAGTATAAGTAATAAAAATTGCATAAAAAGATTTATGTTATTGTTTATCTGCTAATCGTTTCAGCATTACGCTTGGGCGGTATCTATCTTCCTGATATTCTACATATAAATTTTGAATCGTTGTTAGAACATTGTTCCAACCGATTTCTTCGCCCCATTGTATTAATCCTTTCGGATAATTTACGCCTTTGGTCATTGCCGTTTCAATATCTTCGCGCGAAGCTATATTTAAATACATCGTATCAACAGCTTCATTTATTAACATGCAGAGTACACGATTAAAAATATATTTACCAAGGTTTTCATCTTGTTTGGGCGAAGGCATTACAGCACCTTCTGCATAATTATAATAGCCGCGTCCGGATTTGCGACCATACCAACCTGCTTCATAAAAGCGCTTTTGAGTTAATGAAGGTTTAAAGCGTGGCTCATAGAAAAACTGAGTCCAAACCGATTCGGTAACTTTGTAATTTACATCATTGCCAATAAAATCCATCAGTTCAAAAGGTCCCATTTTAAATCTTCCAAAAGTTTTCATAGCCCAATCAATGGTTGCAAAATCTGCTATACCTTCTTCATAAATTCTTATAGATTCACCGTAATATGAGCGTGCCACACGATTTACGATAAATCCCGGAGTATCTTTTGTTATTACAGTGGTTTTACCCCAGCTATCAATAAGTTTTTTCGATTGATTTAAAACTTCGTCAGATGTAGTAATTGATGGAATAATTTCAACCAGTGGCATTAAGGGAGCAGGATTAAAAAAATGTATCCCTATCACTCTTTCTTGCTTTTTACATGCTGATGCTATTGATGCAATTGATAATGAGGATGTATTAGATGCAAGTATGCAATTTTCATTTACAATTGTTTCTATTTCTGCAAAAACTTTTTGCTTTACTTCCAGTATTTCAACAATTGCTTCAATTACTAATCCGCAATCTTTAAAATCGTTTAAAGAAGGCGTGTAATGTGTATTAACTATTATCGAATTGGCTTTGTCTTCATCTATCTTTTGTTTTTCAACTAATTTAGCTAAGGTAGCTTTTAAATTAGCTTCAGCTTTTTTTAGTACTGCTTCGTTTTTGTCATATACTTTTACTTTATGTCCGGCCATTGCAGCAACCTGAGCTATACCGCTGCCCATAGCCCCTGAACCGATTATACCAATTTGTATCATGTGTCATTAATTTTTGATAAAGATAACAACTCTTTTAGCATCGTTAAAAACAATGCTTAGATTAAATTTTTGTGCTATATATTTTGTGGTATTTAAGTGGTAAAAACTAAGGTGTATAAAATCTCTAACATAATACCAGTTTGAAAAATCAGATTTATTATTCCAAAATTCTGTCATTAAAATTAAAAATCCTCCTGTTTTAAGATGAGAAAATATGCTTTCAAAAGTTTTTTAGGACAGGAAAAATGCTTGGCTGTTTCGGTACAAAAAACAAAATCATACATATTATTTTCTAAAACAGGAAAATAAAGAATATCATAGTTATGGCATTTTATATCTCACTTAGCAAGCAATTGAGCAAGCACCTCATTTTTACCGCAACCGTAATCTAAGCCTAAATACGATGTATTTATAAAAATCTAATGCAGGTGCTATTGCCTGAATTAAAAATTGAAGATATGCTGTATCGTCAATTGTATATTGGTGATGGTCATATCTTTTCTTTTCTTTTTCAGGTGAAGGGATAAAGTCTTTGTCAGTAAAAATCAAATCGCAATTATTGCAATGATAAAACTTTCTTCCTGCAGCAATAATCGTGTTATTTACTGAGAAAGAAATGGAACAAAGCGGACATTCTAACAAATCAGATTGTTTTAATTCCATGCAATTTACATAACCAACCTAAATGACCCGCATGCGTACCTTCATGGCGAATGGCATGTGTTATAATAGCTCTGTAAGAGTCTTCACCTCCAAATTTAGCTCCTGTAGCAGTTGGCTTGCTTAAATCTTCGTCAGATAAACTCAAGATATGCTGAATAGATTTTTGATGCACAGAGTGCAAAGTTTCAAGCATTTCGTTAATTGGAGGGCATAATTCTTTTTCCGGAATTGGACACCCCAATCCAAAAAGTTTCGCCCACGAGAATTTTTGCATCTCCCCTCCTGTTGAACGCAGCACCAAAAAATTTTCGGTTACTGCCAAATGGGCCATTATCCAATAAGCATTATTTAATTGCACTCCGTTACATTCAAACGTTTGAAAAATATCTTTATCAGAAAGTTTATTCCAGTAAAATAGCGACAACTGGCGTGTACTTTCTAAAACATCTGCAAGAGTTTTAGCTTCTGTATTCATTTTTTTTATTAGCTAAAATAGATGTTATATTTATTCCTTGCAAAAGCTATAGCAATGATTCTTAAAAACAATCAACGAAGAATATTCCTTGCAGTAAATGCTCCAAAAGAAGCATCAGAATTTATTCAATTAAACAATAATATTATCCCTCATCAAAAAAAAATGAAATGGATGCGCTTACATAATCTGCATCTAACAATTTATTTTATTGGGAATGTCGATGCTTATAAATATGATGAAATATTCAATTTATCGAAAGAAATAATTTTAGGTTTTTCGTCCTTTACCCTTCTGCCTGATAAATTTTGTTTAATGCCCTCGCAACATCCGCGCATGATTTGGATAAAATATTACACCCATCCAGCATTTACAGAATTAAATCATGCATTGCATTTTGCATTAAAAAAATTTGAATTAAAAGCTAATCAATTTTATAAAGAACCTGTTCCGCATGTAACGCTTGCAAGATTTTATGGTTTAAAAGAAAATATATACCTATCACAATTAAAAGAAATAGCATTACAACCTCTGGCTATAAAAGAAATTAGAATGTGGGAAACTATTTCATCCGAAGGCAATAGCGATTATACTCAACATAAAGATTCACTGTTTCTAAAATAAATATCCTTTTATACAATCGGTATAAAAAGAATGTAAAAGGCCAAGGAAACAATCTATAAATAGCTAACTTTGAACATTCATGAATCGTATTGTACTAGAAAATATATACATTGCTTTACGTGCCATTAGAGGGCAGTTACTTCGCACATCACTTACTGTAATGATTATTGCCATTGGTATTACTGCACTTATAGGTATATTAACAGCTATTGATGCCATTAAGCAATCTATCAACAGTAATTTTACCAGCATGGGGGCAAATACTTTTACTATTAGAAACAAAGGACAAAATGTACGAATTGGACGTGGCGGAGGAAAACCTAAAACATATCGCAGTATCAGCTATGCCGAAGCAAGCAGATTTAAAGAAATTTTTAGTTCTGTTGCAACAACTTCTGTTTCAGGATTGGCAACTTTTTCCGCTACGGTAAAACATGGATCGGAAAAATCAAATCCGAATATTTCGGTATTTGGTGCCGATGAAAATTACCTGCTTACTATGGGTTATCAGTTAAGCAGTGGAAGAAATTTTTCATCTATTGAACAACAAACAGCTGCAAACGTAGTAATTATGGGCGGTGCACTTGCCCGAAATTTATTTAAAGGCAATATAGATCCAATAGGCAAAACAGTTTCTATTGGAAATAACAAATATTTAATTATTGGTATTCTGAAAGAAAAAGGTGCCAGTATGGGTTTTGGTGGTGATCAAAACTGCATAATACCGTTGAATAATATGCGACAGTATTTCTCGCGCCCGGATTTATCTTATGTAATAAATGTATTAGCTCCAAATGCTAATTTATTATCCGTTTATATAGGAGAGGCTACCGGCATATTCAGAATGGTTCGTAAAGTAGATGTATATGATGAAGACAATTTTGAAATTATTAAAAGTGATAATTTAGCAAACATATTAATTGATAATATAAAATATGTAACTCTTGCAGCAACACTTATTGGCTTTATAACCTTATTAGGTGCCGCAGTAGGATTAATGAATATAATGCTGGTAGCAGTAACAGAACGTACGCGCGAAATTGGTATAAGAAAAGCTATTGGTGCAACGAATAATATGATTAAACAACAGTTTTTAACCGAAGCAATTGTAATATGTCAGCTTGGTGGATTGCTTGGAATTATCCTCGGAATATTAATTGGAAACGGAATTTCTATTATAGTTGACGGTGGATTTATTATCCCATGGATATGGATTATAGCTGGTATAATTACTTGTTACTTGGTTGGATTATTTGCCGGAATTTATCCTGCTAATAAAGCAGCAAAACTGGACCCTATAGAAGCTCTACGAGTTGAATAAAAAAGGGAGATTAATCTCCCTTTTTTATATTATCCTAATAAGGTTTTCTTTGCTGCTTCCAATATTTTTAATGCTTCTTCTCTGCTTGATGATTCTGCATAGGTTCTTAAGACAGGTTCAGTTCCTGAAGCACGAATCATTAACCATTCATTATCATTAAAGAAATATTTCCAGCCATCTAAATCTTCAACGCGCTGAACGTTATATGGGCCGAATGAAGTAAATTCGTTGTTGGAACATTTTTTTAGAATGGATTGCTTTAGTTCTTCTTTTATTTGTAAATCAGAACGTTCAAAGGCAAATCGTCCGGTAATTTCATACACTTCCTCTATTAACTGCTCTAATGTTTTACCTGATTTTGCCATAAATTCCCAAATGGTTAATCCCATCCAAATTCCATCTCTTTCGGGTATATGTCCTTTAATAGCAATTCCTCCCGATTCTTCACCACCTAATAAAACATCTTCTTTCAACATGATACCGGCAATATATTTAAATCCGATTTTAACTATCTCTAAAGGCAAATTATAATGTGCACAAATGTTTTTAATTTTTACGGTGGTAGAAAATGCGGTACACACTTTGCCGTTCATTCCTTTGTATTTGTGCAAATAATGAATTAATAATAAAATGATATGGTGCGAATCAACAAAATTTCCTTTGCTGTCAAATAAGCCAATTCTATCGGCATCACCATCGGTAGCTAAACCACAATCAATATTTTCGGCTACGCGAATCATTTCTGAAAATTCTTTTAAATTTTTTAAAATAGGCTCGGGAGCTATACCATCAAAAGTTGGATTATGCTCGCAATGTAAAAACGTAATATCAGGCAATAATCTTCTTAAAACATTTTGTCCTGAACCATACATGGCATCGTAAGCTAATTCTAATCCCGAATTTCTTATTGCATCCAAATCGAAATGTTTTTCTGCATGCTTACAATACATACCTTCTAAATCTACTATCTCTACTTTTTTAGCAGCTATTAAATCATCTATATTTAAAGTATCTAAATTTATAGGATTTGTCTCTGGTATAATATCTTCAATTTCTTGAACTTTATCAGGTAATAAAGGACCACCATATCCGCCTTTTAATTTAAATCCATTGTATGCCGGAGGGTTATGGCTTGCTGTAATTATAATTCCTAGCGAAGTATTTAATTCTTTTGCGCCTAAGGAAATCATAGGAGTTGAAACAAATCCACGCGACATTTTTACGGGTATTCCTTCGTGTGCCATTACTTTGGCAACAGTTTCGGCAAAAAGTTCACCGGCAAAACGACAATCGTGTCCAACAACAATGCTGGGTTTATCAAAATTCTTTTTTAACCATTGTGCGGTAGCATAAGTTACGCGTGCTACATTGTCAGCTGTAAATTCTTTAGCTATAATAGCTCTCCAGCCGTCTGTTCCAAATTTAATTTTTGTCATGTTTATTTTTTTTCAATTCAATAGGCACAAAAATAGTATTAATTGCATGCTATGCAATTGTTTCAACATTATTTTAAAATAAAAATTTTAATGAGAGGAGATTATTAAAGGAACTATTTGATTCCTCTGCGGTTTAATTCTTTTCTATAACGATCGGCATTAATATTGTGCTCATCGAGGGTTCGGGCAAAATTATGATAACCTGAAAAATCTTCTTTGGCGCACATAAAAATATAATTATGTTTTTGTGCATTTAAAACAGCATCGATACTACTTGTATCTGGGATTAAAATAGGGCCGGGTGGTAAACCTGAGTTTTTATAGGTATTGTATGGTGAATCTATTTCTTTATGAATATTATAAACTCGTTTAATTGTAAAATCGCCATGGGCAAAAACCAGCGTTGGATCTGATTCTAAGCGCATACCTGTGCGTAAGCGATTTAGATATAAACCTGCAATTACAGGACGTTCATCTTTGCGTAATTGTTGTTCTCCTTGTACAATAGAGGCTAATATACTAACTTCAGATTGAGAAAGATTTAAAGCCTTTGCTCTTGCTTTACGTTCTTCTGTCCAAAACTTTTTATACTCTTCGGCCATGCGTTTTAAAAAATCTTCAGCGCTTGTATTCCAGTAAAACTCATAGGTATTTGGAATAAACATGGTCATGATGGTATAGCTGTTTAATCCAAAATTTTGATTAAGATATTGATTATTGTTTAATAGTTCTGATAGCTCTTCGCAACTTGCTTCAAGTTTTAAACATACACGTTCTATTAACTGTTTTTTTGTTTTAATATTATGTAATGAAAGTTGTATCGGCTCTTGTAATCCGGCTTTTAAATGGTTAATAAGTTGATTATTGTTCATGTTTTTTTTTATGCGATAACGTCCCGGCTTAACGTTGTTTTTGTAGCCTTTTATTTCGGCAAGCCATTCAAATGATGCTCTGTCGGCTAATATTTTTTCTTCTGCTAAAATTTGCAGAACGGTACTAAAATCTGCATTTGTAGGAATATAAATAAACGTATAATCCTGTCCTGAATCGAGCTTTATATTAGGTTTATAGATTTTTTTGTAATAATTATATGCAATAATACCTACTCCTGCCAATGATAAAACTATCATGGCAATTAACAATCGGTAGAATTTTGCTTTTTTTGATTTTGCCACTTAATAAAAATAAATTTACCAACTACCTCCTGCACCACCACCGCCAAAGCCGCCCCCCCCAAAGCCGCCAAAACCTCCGCCACCGCCTCCACCAAAGCTTCCTCTACCTCCTGTAAAATTACCAAAATGCCCCCCATGGCTTCTGTTTGCCTGACTCATTAACCAAAGCAAGGTCCAAATATTGGGTTTATGACCTAATGTTTGATGTCGTTTTTTGGCAACACTCATTAAAATCAAGAAGATAATAACAATAATAATAACTGCAATAGCCGGTATCCCTTGCTTAACACGCTTTTTATTCACATAGGCATCGGCAGTAAATTCTTGCGAAGCAAGCCCCATTACTATATCAACGGCAGAATTTATTCCTTCATAAAATCTGTTTTCTTTAAAGTAAGGAATCATTTCATTTTCTACAATGCGCTTGGCTACGGCATCAGGAATTATTCCTTCTAATCCATAACCTGTTGCAATAAATGCATGGCGTTGTCCTTGCCCTCCATGAGGCTTTACCATTATAACCACTCCGTTGTTAAATCCCTTTTGACCTACTCCCCATTTTTGTCCTAAAGTATAGGTAAACTCAGCTTTATCATAATCGCCCAAATCGTTTACTGTTACAACAACAATTTGAGTACCGGTACTATCATTAAATGCTACCAGTTTATTTTCAAGTGTATTTGTTTCTTGTGATGATAAAATACCTGCTAAATCATTTACTAAACGAGGAGGATTAGGGCGCTCCGGAATTCCGTTTTGCCCAAAAGAAAATAAGGCAGAAAAAAGAAATAAGTAAATGTAAATATTTTTTGTAATATTCATACCTGAGATTTATTTTCCAAACGAGATTTCGTCTGATAATTCGTTTTTATCGCTTTTTTTATCGTAAGGAAAATGTTCTTTTAAGGCTTTTCCTGCCATTAAAATTCCTTCTGATAAGCCTTCGGTATAGCGTCCTTGTTTAAAAAGACTAACCATGTGGTCGCGAATTTCGTCCCAAAAACCTTCTTTAACTTTAGCATTAATACCGGCATCTCCAATAATGGCTAATTGACGATCTTCAACTACCACTAAAAACAAAACTCCGTTTCGGAGTTTTGTTTTATGCATTTCTAATTGCTCAAAAATAAAGGCTGCATGGTCTAAAACATCTTCTTCAATGTGTCGTTCTATATGAACGCGTATTTCTCCTGATGTATCGGTTTCTGCTTGTTTAATGGCAGCTTCAATTTGTGCCTGCTGCTCTTTGGTAAATAAGTCTTTTGGCATTTTTTATTTTTTAAAATTTAACCGATGGAGCAATTTCAGCACCTTCAGCTTCTTTAAACATTTCTTTTGGAGGGAACTTTCCACCAATTAACATGGATGGAATTAAGCTACGTACATGGCTATTGTATGCTTTTACAGCTTCGTTATAGTTTTTGCGTGATACATTAATTCTGTTTTCAGTACCTTCTAACTGTGCCTGAAATTCAGAAAAATTTTGAGTTGAGCGAATTTGCGGATATGCTTCAAATGCTAAGTTAATAGCTGCATTAATTTTTTTACCTGCTATATCCATTTCTTCTGGAGTTTTAGCTCCTACAATACCTGCACGAGCATTAGTAACAGCCGTTAAAATTTCTTTTTCATTTGCTGCAGCTCCTTTTACGGTTTCTATTAATCCGGGAATAAGATCGGCTCTACGTTGATAATCTGCACCAACATTTCCCCATGCGGTTTGAACTGCTTCATCTAAGCGAACAGCTGTATCGTATAATGATTTGTAATACATAAAAATCATTACAATAAGAAGCACTACGACTCCAATTCCAATAAGGGCTTTTTTCATTTTAGTTGTTTTAGTGGTTTATAAATTCAAAGGTATTTAAAGTTATTTATTGTTTAGCAATTAAATCAACGCTACGCTTAATAAAATTTGTTAATTCTTCGCCTTTTAATAATCCTTGCGATAAAAGCGCTAAATCAGTAGCTTGTTTGGTAATTGACTTTTTCACATCAGCATTACTTTCAGTTGCAATCTTGCTTACCAATGGATGATTGGCATTAACTACTAAATTATACATTTCCGGCATACTTGCTCCAAACATTCCTCCACCTATTGCCGACATTTCTTTCATTCTGCGCATAAACTCTGGCTGGGTGATGGTAATCGGCTGATCGCTTTCACTCATATTTTCAAATACTACGGAGTATTTTTCTTTAGGAACAATGGTTTCAATAACTTCTTTTACTGCTTCTTTTTCTTTATCGGAAAGTTTTGATATGGTATTTTCTTCTTTTTTAATTAATTTGTCAATTACATCGGCATCTACACGAACAAAGCTTGTATTTTCTATTTTTTGTTCCAGTTTACCGGCTAAATGTGCGGTAAATGGGGTATCCATAACCAGTACATCATAACCTCTGTCTTTGGCCTGCTGAATGTAAGCATGTTGTTCTGTTGGATTATTGGTGTATAGGAAAATTACTTTTTTATCTTTATCGGTTTGTAAAGGTTTTATTTTTTCTAAATATTCTTCTTGTGTAAAGAAATTACCATCGGTATTTTTTAATAGATAAAATTTTGGAGAACGTTCAAAAAACTTATCATCGGTAAGCATTCCGTACTCGATAAATAGTTTTATATCGTCCCATTTTTTCTCAAAATCTTCTTTTTGATTTTTGTAAAGTTCTTCCAGTTTATCGGCTACTTTTTTAGTAATGTGAGCTGAAATCTTTTTTACATTTCCATCGCTTTGTAAATAGCTGCGCGATACATTTAGTGGAATATCAGGAGAATCGATTACACCATGTAAAAGCGTTAAGAAATCAGGCACAATTCCATCAACCGAATCGGTAATAAATACCTGACGGCTGTATAGTTGAATTTTATTTTTCTGAACTTCAATATTGTTCTTCAGTTTTGGGAAATATAAAATACCTGTAAGATTAAATGGGTAATCTACGTTTAAATGAATGTGAAACAAAGGCTCATCTGCAAAAGGATAAAGCTCATTGTAGAAATTTTTGTAATCTTCATCTTTTAAATCAGAGGGTTTACGTGTCCATGCAGGTTTGGTATTATTTATTACCTCGTCTTTAAATTTAATTTCAATGGGTAAAAAGCGACAGTATTTTTTTAAAATTTCTTTAATGCGGTATTCTTCCAAAAACTCAACGGAGTCATCAGCTATATGAAGAATAATTTCTGTTCCTCTGTCTTTCTTTTTAATTTCTTCTAAGGTGTATTCCGGACTTCCATCGCAGGTCCAGCTTACTGCCTTTGCACCTTCTTTGTAAGATAGGGTTTTTAATTCTACTTTTGAAGCTACCATAAAAGCAGAATAAAACCCAAGTCCAAAGTTTCCGATAATTGGATTACCTTCTACTTTGTCTTTGTATTTTTCCATAAATTCTTTAGCGCCCGAAAAGGCAATTTGATTGATATATTTTTCAACCTCTTCGGCAGTCATACCAATACCTTTATCTTTTATGGTAAGGGTCTTTTTGTCTTTATCTAAAGAAATTTCGATAGTGGTATCATCTAATTTTCCTTTAAATTCTCCCAATGACGAAAGAGCAGTCAATTTTTGCGTTGCATCAACAGCATTAGAAACTAATTCACGTAAAAAAATCTCATGGTCTGAGTATAGGAATTTTTTAATAATCGGGAAAATGTTTTCTGTTTGAACATTAATTTTTCCTGTTTGTGTAGCCATAATGAATACAAATTAAAGTTTGAATACTTTAGTCAAAGCGTATGCCATAAGCTATTTAAAGACAATTTGTCAGAAAGATACAGAATCAAGATTTATTTAAGCGCTTTAAATTTCGTTCAATATATAATTCGCTGGTTAACATAGCTTCTTGAATTCGCTTGGCATATGCAATGCTTTCAAGAATTTCTTTATGTTGTGTTTCTAAAATCTGCTTTTGATTTTCAATTTCTGATTTCTGGAATAATATTTCTGTGTTTTGTGTTTCCAGTAATTTATTTGATCGTTGTTTTATCTGATAACGGTTATAAATAAAAAATGCAATTAGCGCTATTGAAAATAAAGCTACTAATATCAAGTTTCTAAAAGTTTTCTGACGTTCTAATTCAGATTCCTTTAAAACCTTATCTTTATTTAAAAGCTCTATTTCTTGAGATTTTTTTTCTGATTCTATTTGATTAATTCGATTTTGTTGAGTCAATAACTCAAGCTCTTTAACTTTTACATTTTTTTCATAATCTAGTAATTGCTTTTCACGCGAAAGCAGCTCAACTTCTTTTTGACTTTTTTCTTTTTCGAGTGCATTATATTTTGCCTCTTTTTCTAATATTTCAATTTGCTTTTGTTTTTTTTCGGTTTCATATTTTGCTTCCAGTTCTGCAATTTTTTGGGCATTGTTTTTAGAGTAAACAGAGTCCTTGGTTGTATATGCTTTCATAGCATATTCGTATGATTTTTGATAATCTTTTTATAATACATACTAGAAAGATTATAATACAACAGATTTATACGATCATAATTTTCTAGTTTTATACTTTTCTCAAGGCTTGAATTTAAATACTTTTCAGCGCTATCTAAATTATTTAATTGATTTAAGTATAATGCTCCTATATTTAACTCAGTTGCAGCCATTCCATCTAAATTTTTTTGTTCACTTTTTATTTCAAGTGATTTTTGATAATATGATATTGCTTTTTCTACATCTTTATCTTTAAAAATAATACCAAGATTACTATATATGATACTTAAGTGCTTTTTATCTGAAAATCTTAAGGCTTCTTTTTCAGCAATTAAATAATATTCTTTTGCTTTTTCTTTATCTCCTGATTCATAATAAATTCCGGCAATATTTATTAATACGGGAACATAGCTTTTTTCATCTTTAATTTCTTGTTTAATTTTATATGCTTCTAAATAATACTTCAATGCTATCGAATAGTTTAATTGTTTATAATAAACAGAGCCAAGATTATTTAATATTTGAGATGTTTTAACTTTATCGTTTAATTCTTCTGCTACGGATAAAGCTTTAAAAAAATAAAACTGCGATTCTTCTAATCTATTTTTACTTAAATAAATCAAACCAAGTAAATTATTATTTATACATATATCTTGTTGCGATTTTAAGTTTTCTGCAATTTTTAATGCTTCTTCGGC
>CALKJP010000197.1 GCA_937995645.1 uncultured Bacteroidia bacterium | reverse complement strand
TGAGGGGCCTCCACGCTGAACATTTATGATAATCAATGGTAATTCTAACATAAAGGCTAATCCGATAGCTTCTGTTTTTAAAGCAATTCCGGGGCCTGATGAGGCGGTAACTCCTAAATTTCCGCCAAAACTTGCTCCAATAGCTGATGTAATGGCTGCAATCTCATCTTCTGCCTGAAAAGTTAATACAGCAAAATTTTTATGACGAGATAATTCGTGTAAAATATCGGATGCAGGAGTAATGGGATAGGTTCCATAAAATAATTTCATTCCTGATTTTTGCGAAGCTGCAATTAAACCAAGCGCTGTTGCTTGATTTCCCATGATATTACGATAGGTTCCGCTTTCAAGTTTTGCTGCTTTAACTTCAAAACGTGATGCAAACTCTTCGCTGGTTTCACCATAATTATATCCTGCCTGCAGTACTTTTATATTGGCATCAATCAGTTCGGGACGTTTTGCAAATTTTTCCTGAATAAATTTTATAGAATTATCGAGATTTCTATTGTATAACCAGTAGATAAATCCTAAAACAAACATGTTTTTGGAGCGATCCATTTCTTTGGTTCCAAGCCCTGAATCTTTTAAACATTCACGCGTTATTTTGGTAACATCAATCGTAATTACCTTATATCGTTCCAGAGAATTATCGGTAAGAGGGTTAACTCCTTCAGGATATTTAGCTAAGCGTAAGTTTTTAGGATCAAAACCATCTAAATTGGCGATAATAATTCCACCGATTTTTAATTGTTTTATGTTGGCTTTTAAAGCAGCGGCATTCATTACTACCAAAACATCGCAGGTATCTCCGGGAGAATTTATTTCTATACTTCCGAAATGTATTTGAAAGCCTGATACCCCGGCAAGTGTACCTTGAGGTGCTCGTATTTCGGCAGGGAAATTTGGGAAAGTGCTTAGGTCGTTCCCTAAAATAGCTGCTGTATTGGTAAATTGTGTACCGGTAAGTTGAATACCATCTCCTGAATCGCCTGCAAACAGAATGGTTACTTCTTCTTTCTCCTGTATGGTTGCATTAATCATGTATGCTTGATATTAAACGTGCAAATTTACATCAAAAACAGGATTTTATTTAAAAATAATAACTTTTTGATGTTTAATATGCAAATAATAACAAAGCAATTTGATGTTTGTTTAAAATAAAAACAGGAGAAAAGTTAAGCAAATGTTTGTAAATCGCAAAGTTTTTTGTAAACTCCATCTTGGGTGATTAGTTCAGTGTGTTTGCCTCTTTCAACTATTTGTCCTTCGTGCATTACAATTATTTCATCTGCGTTTTGAATGGTTGATAAACGATGTGCAATTACTATAGAGGTTCTGTTTTGCATCAAATGATTTAAGGCATCTTGAACCAATCTTTCTGATTCGGTATCTAATGCAGATGTTGCCTCATCTAAAATTAAAATGGGCGGATTTTTAAATACAGCTCTTGCAATGCTTATGCGCTGACGCTGCCCTCCGGATAATTTACTTCCTCTATCGCCGATATTAGTATGATATCCATTTTCTAATTGTGAAATAAACGCATGCGCATTAGCTACTTTTGCTGCAGCAATTACATCAGCTTCTTTTGCATTTTCAACCCCAAAAGCAATATTGTTAAACACGGTATCATTAAACAGAATTGATTCTTGCGTAACTACTCCAAATAAAGCTCTTAAATCATGAAGCTTCATATCCTGCACATTAATACCATCTATTAAAACCTCTCCGCTTAGCACATCATAAAAACGCGGAAGTAAATCAACCAGGGTTGATTTACCGGCACCAGACTGACCTACCAATGCAATGGTTTTGCCTTTTTCAATAGTAAGATTGATGTTTTTTAAAACATATTTATCGTTATAGGCAAAGCTTACATTTTTAAATTCTATATGGTAATTAAATCTACATTGCTCAATGGCGTTTGGCTTTTCTTTAATTGTTTCTTCGGCTTCGATAATTTTATTTATTCGCTCAACTGATGCAATGCCTTTTTGAATATTATAAAATGCAGAACTAAATGCTTTTGCGGGATTTATTATTTGCGAAAAAATAGCAATATATCCTACAAAGGTAGATGCGCTTATATCGGAATCGTTGCTTAAAACCAGTTTGCCACCAAACCAAAGTACAATAGCCATTGCGGTAACTCCTAAAAATTCGCTCATTGGAGAAGCCAAGTCGCGTTTGCGATACATACTTGTCATTAAAACTGTATATTCAGAATTTTGTTTATCAAACTTTTTGTTGATGAAATTTTCAGCGTTAAAAGCTTTGATAATTCGCAAACCTCCTAATGTTTCTTCAACAGACGACATTAATTCGCCTACTTTTTGCTGCCCTTTTACTGAGGTTTTCTTCAAGCTTTTTCCGATTCGTCCAATAATTAATCCTGCAACAGGAAGTAATACAAATACAAATAGTGTAAGCTGAGGACTCATGTATAAAAGCGTTGCAAGATATATAAGAATTGATATCGGATCTCGAAATAAAATTTCCAATGAGTTTAAAATAGACCATTCTACTTCTAATACATCGTTTGAAAACCGCGACATGATGTCTCCTTTTTTCTCATCAGAATAAAATGATAGTGGTAATACCAATGATTTTTTGAACATTTTTGCTCGTAAATCTTTTACAACTCCGGTGCGGGCTTTGGCAATAAAAAACATGGCAAGATATCTGAAAAGATTTTTAAAAAATATCATTACTACCACTAATACGCATATCATAATAAGCGCATCCATTTTACCATTTTCTATAATGGTTAAGGAGAAATAATAATTAAAATATTCTTTTATTGATTCAACTGAAAAGCCAATTGAGGGTAATTCTTGCTGAATATTTTTTTGAATAAATTCATCGGTTTGTAAAAACAATAAATCTAAAACCGGCATTATCATGGTTAATGAAAATAGCGAAAAAACGATGGAAAGTAAGTTGAAAAACACGTTTAAAAACGCATATTTCTTATAAGGGATTACTAGTTTTAGTATAGAAAGAAATTTTTGCATTAGGCAAACCTACATATTTTTTTTGAGATTGATTTTTCGTATAATTCTAAATCATTTATCAAAGGCAATTTAAATTGAAAATATAAAATTAAAGGCAACCATTAATACAGAATGCGTTTTTGTATTTGAAATCTTTAAAATATAGTTGTATTATGAAAAAGCAATTCTTAATTTTTATTATTAACGTATTTACATTTATTACAATTGCAAATGCACAATCGCATGCGTATGTTTATATTAGCCCTGATTATGGCGGCTGTACGGGTAAAATGATGATAGTGCCGATTTGTATTGATTTGCCTCAACCAATTTCATATAATGTAAATATTGCAGGTAATACTTTTAATTCAAATGGCCCTTGGGGAGTAAGTAATTTATGTGGTACTACATTAAATCAATTTTTAGTTACTGCCATTGATGGATTAGGGAATCCGCATACCTTGCTAAGCGGTTCGGTTGATCTAAACCCTAACTCTCCAGCAATAAATTATGGAACCCAATCAATTAGTAATCCATTAACCATTGTACATAAAATGCAACCATCAGGTATGATGTGCGATGGTTCGTCAGATTTTGAAGTTACGGGCGGGTATATGCCATATTACTTAGATTTAATAGACGTTAATACGAACAATTCTATTCCGTTATTAACTTCTCCACCCAATAATTATTTAGCAAGTAATTTATGTCCTTCAAATTACGCAATTATGATAGCAGATGGATTTAGCAATCCTAACTGTTCGCCATCATTAGGACCAATTGGGTTTCCATTTACAATTGATTTTTTTGATTGTATGATTACAGTAACTGATGTTACATGTGCAGGGTTATGTGATGGTTCAGCTCAGCTTAATCCTATTGGTACCATGAATATTTCTTCAATGAGTATTTGGGGGCCAAGTAGTAATGGTGTAAATATGCTTAATAATCAATGTCAGGGCGCAGTAATGGGGATGGTACTTCATACAAGTGGAAAACAAGCAATGTGTTATAATCAAATAATTGAACCGGCACCATTAAATGTTAGTGTTACAACAACAGATTGTTTAGGTTATGGAACAAACGATGGTACTGCAACAGCAAATGTAACCGGAGGCATTATGCCATACAGTTATTCATGGAATACAGGAGATTCATTAGTTTCTATCAATAATTTATCACCCGGACAATATTGTGTATTAGTTATAGATTATAATGGTTGTGATACTACAGTTTGTGAAAATGTAACACAACCGCCTCAATTAATTATTACTATAACAAATATTACTCATCAAACAAGTACTACTCCAAATGGTTCGGTTAGTTTTAATATTACTGGGGGTGTTGTTCCATATATATCCTCATTAATACGATATAATAATAATGATACCATACCTGGTCCTTTTACATATTTAGCAGCGGGTAATTATGCAATTTATGTTGTTGATGGAAATGGAATTACTGCCACACAACCTTTTACGATAAATAATACTACCTCAATTAATGAAAATGAATTTAACTATGTTAAAGTTTATCCTAATCCAGCAAATCAACTATTATGGGTTGAAGCTGAAAATATAGAAACGATTGAAGTGTATCATATAAGTGGTAAATTAGTGTTACAACAACAATTAGATAACCAAACTAAAGTTAGTCTTAATATAACAGATCTTTCTTCAGGAAGTTATTATATAAGAATTTTGAATCGGAACAATCAAAAAGTTGTTTCATTTATAAAACAATAAATATTTTATGATTACGAAAAAGCCCTCTTCAATTTATTGAAGAGGGCTTTTTCGTTTAAGTTTAATATTGGGATTATAACTTGGCTTTAACTTGTACTAATTCGTAACCTTCAATGATGTCGCCTACTTTAACATCATTAAAGTTTAGGATATTTAAACCGCATTCAAAACCTTTGTTTACTTCTTTTACATCGTCTTTAAAACGTTTTAATGAACCAAGTTCTCCGGTATGCACTACAATTCCGTCACGTATTATACGAACTTTAGTGTTGCGAGTAATTTTACCATCGGTAACATAACATCCTGCAATGGTACCAACTTTTGAAATTTTAAATACTTCGCGCACTTCTACATTACATACAATTTTTTCCTCAAATTCAGGAGCAAGCATACCTTCCATTGCAGCTTTAACTTCGTTAATTGCATCGTAAATAATAGAATATAAACGAATGTCAATTTGTTCTGTTTCTGCAAGTTTTCGGGCACTTGCACTTGGGCGTACTTGGAATCCAATAATAATGGCATCGGATGCTGATGCTAATGTAACATCTGATTCAGAAATAGCACCAACGCCTTTGTGTATAATGCGAACTGATATTTTATCGGTTGATAATTTTAATAATGAGTCAGAAAGAGCTTCTACCGAACCATCCACATCCCCTTTAACAATTACATTTAATTCTTTGAAATCGCCTATTGCTAAACGTCTTCCAATTTCATCAAGGGTAATATGTTTGTGAGCACGGAAACTTTGTTCGCGAAGTAACTGACCGCGTTTTGTTGCAATTTCTCTTGCCTCACGCTCATCTGTCATTACATTAAATTTATCACCGGCTTGTGGAGCGCCATCAAGTCCTAATACTAAAACCGGAGTTGATGGACCGGCTTCTTTAACTTGCTGTCCACGTTCGTTAAACATGGCTTTTACACGTCCGCTGTGTGCACCGGCTAACATAATATCGCCAATTCGTAAAGTCCCGTTTTGAACTAATACGGTAGCTACATAACCACGACCTTTATCGAGTGATGATTCTACAACTGTACCGCTAGCTCTACGTTTGGGATTTGCTTTTAATTCCAGCAATTCTGCTTCTAATAAAACTTTATCTAATAGCAAATCAACATTTAATCCCATTTTAGCTGAAACATCCTGACTTTGATATTTTCCTCCCCATTCTTCAACAAGAAAATTCATATTAGCTAATTCTTCTTTTATTTTATTGGGATTTGCGTTTGGTTTATCAATTTTATTGATAGCAAATACAATTGGAACGCCGGCTGCTTGTGCATGGTTAATTGCTTCTTTGGTTTGTGGCATAACGCTGTCATCGGCAGATACAACAATTATGGCAATATCTGTTAATCTGGCACCGCGTGCACGCATTGCTGTAAAGGCTTCGTGACCGGGTGTGTCTAAAAAGGTTATACGTTTCCCATTATCAAGCATTACGCTGTATGCTCCAATGTGCTGTGTGATTCCTCCGGCTTCGCCAGCAATTACGTTTGCTTTACGAATGTAGTCAAGTAAGGAGGTTTTTCCGTGGTCAACATGTCCCATGACGGTAACGATTGGTGCACGTTCTACTAAATCTTCCGGATTGTCTTTTTCTTCTTCAATGTTTTCTTGAGCTTCAACGGAAACAAATTCAAGTTTGTATCCAAATTCTTCTGCCACAAAGCTCATGGTTTCTGCATCTAAGCGTTGATTGATTGAAACAAACAATCCAAGATTCATACAGGCTTTAATAATTTCGGTAACATTTACGTTCATCATTGATGCCATTTGATTAGCGGTGATGAACTCTGTTACTTTTAAGACTGATTTTTCTGCTTCTTGACGCTCTGATTCTTCTTCCATTTTTTCGCGAATGGTTTCGCGTTTTTCTTTACGGTATTTAGAGGCTTTAGATTTTCCTGCTCCACTTAAACGGGCAAGTGTTTCTTTAATTTGTGCTTGTATTTCTTCTTCTGTAAGTTCTGGTTTAGGTATAGTTTTTCCCCCTTTGTTTTCGTTTCTTCCGCTTCTGTTATTTTCTCTCAGATTTTTGTTTTGATTATTTCCGGGGTGATTTTGTTGTATGGTATTGGGATTAATCGGTAATTCTTTGCGAATGCGTTTTCTTTTCTTTTTGCCTTTCTCTGTTTCTGCGTTCGATGATGCAATTGGTTTCTTTTTATCTTCTTTAACAGGAAGTTCAATTTTACCTACGATAGTTGGCCCTTCAAGCTTCTGAAATTTTGTTTCTAAGAAATCTTCTACAGGGGCTGCAGATGCTATGGGTTGTTCTTTAATTTCTTCTTTTTCTTTAATATCATCTATAACTTGTGCAATTATTTTTTCTTCTGTTTTTTTAACGGGCTCTTGTGGAACTTCTTCTTTCTTAACTTTTTTAGTTTTTGTTTTAGAAGTATCTTCATCCGTTTTTATTTTTTCTTCTTTTTTCTTAATTCCGCGTTTTGGTTTATTTATGGCTTCTAAATCTATTTTACCTACTACGGTTATTTGTTTTGTTTCGGGAGCAGTTGTTTTTATTTCTTCAATAAAATCAGTTGGTTCAGCGGTTAATGATTTAATGATAATTTCTTCTTTTTCGGGTAGTTCATCGTCTTTTTTGGGTGTAATTTTAGGAGCTTCTTCGAGTGTAATTGATTCTCTTTTTTCTTTTCCGATAGAAACTTTAAGCGATTTTTCTTTTTCGTTTTTTTCGGCTTGAAACTCTGATAATAATAGGTTATAGATGTTTTCTTCTACCTTAGCATTGGGATTTGCATCAATGGTGTACCCTTTTGATGTTAAAAAATCTACAATGGTAGATACACTAACATTAAATTCTTTTGCTACTTTATTGAGTCTTTTGGGAGGATTGGTTTCTGCCATAATTTGTTTTTAAGTGTTTAATTATTGTTTATTAATAAACACCGGATTTAATATTGGGCAGCAACTTATTTTAAGTTGCTGCCAGAAAAGGATTTATTTATTCAAATTCTGATTGAAGTATTTTTCTTACTTCAATTATTGTTTCTTCTTCTAAATCGGTGCGTTTTACTAAGTCTTCTACGCTGTATTCTAATACGCTTTTTGCTGTATCGCATCCAATGGCTTTAAATTCGTCTATTATCCAGCCTTCTATTTCATCTGCAAATTCATCTAAATCTACATCGTCTTCAATATCGGTATCGTTGTCACGATATACATCTATTTCGTATCCGGTTAATTTACTTGCAAGTTTAATGTTATGACCTCCTTTACCAATTGCTAATGAAACTTGGTCAGGCGAAAGAAAGACATCGGCATGTTTACGTTCTTCATCTACTTTAATTGACGATATTTTTGCCGGACTTAATGCGCGTGTTATATATAATTGAATATTATTGGTGTAGTTAATTACATCAATATTTTCGTTTTTTAATTCACGAACAATTCCATGTATGCGTGAACCTTTAATGCCAACGCAGGCGCCAACCGGGTCAATGCGATCGTCATACGATTCTACTGCAACTTTTGCTCTTTCGCCTGGTTCGCGAACAATTTTTTTAATGGTAATTAGTCCGTCAAATACTTCCGGTACTTCTAGTTCAAATAGTTTTTCAAGGAATTTAGGGGCTGTTCTTGATAAAATAATTACCGGGCTGTTGTTTTTCATTTCTACTCGTGCAACTACAGCTCTAACGGTATCTCCTTTTTTAAAGTAATCTGAAGGAATTTGTTCGCTTTTTGGTAAGATTAACTCATTGCCTTCGTCATCTAAAATCATTACTTCTTTTTTCCATACTTGATAAACTTCACCGGTAATAATTTCGCCAACTTTATCTTTGTATTTTTTGTAGATAGCGTCTTTTTCTAATTCTAAAATTTTAGACATTAAGTTTTGACGCATAGCTAAAATGTTTCTTCTTCCAAAGTCTTCAAATTTTACGGGCACTGCAATTTCATCGCCTACTTCATAATCCGGATCTATTTTTTTAGCTTCTGATAGGGCTATTTGTAAGTCATCGTCTTCTAAAAATTCGTCTTCTATAATCTGACGGTTTAACCAGATTTCCAAATCGCCTTTATCAGGATTTACAATGATATCGAACTGTTCATCGGTTCCGTATTTTTTTATTAGCATATTGCGAAATACATCTTCTAATATGCGCATCATGGTTACCCTGTCAATGTTTTTGACTTCTTTAAACTCTGAGAAAGAGTCTATTAGGCTTAACGTTTCCATATCTAATTGATTTATTTTTAAAATGTAATTACTAATTTTGTTTCTTTAATATCATTAAAGGGAATGATATGTTCTTTTTTAATGCTTATTTTTTTTGATTTTCCCGGTACTTTTTCTTTTACTTCTTCGCTTATTATTATTTGATCTTTGTTTGCTTCTTCTAATACTCCAGAATATTTATTGCCACTAATTGTTTTAGTTACGATTTTTTTACCAATGTATTTTTGGTATTGCTTTAATATTTTGAATGGCTGGTCAATTCCGGGTGATGAAACCATTAATTCAAAATCTTCTTTTTCGCGGTCTAAATTACTTTCAACTTGGCGGCTTATAGCTAAGCAATCGCTTATTAAAATTCCATCTGGTTTGTCTATTTCAATAATAATTTTGTTAGAGCTACTGATTGTAATATCTACAATATAGATGTCTGTTCCATCAATTTTTTGTTTAACTATATCTTCAATTATTTTTTTTGAAATCATTTTGTTTGTTAAATAAACGAGGGGACTTTTGGTCCCCTCAATACTTTGTTTAACTAAAAGCGTTGCAAATATATAACAAAAGTTTTTGATATGCAAGGTATTTTTTAGGCAACTTTTCTTGGTTTACAGCGTTTTAAAAGTAAGTTAATTTATTTTCGTAGAAAAAAATGCTATATTTATCGAAAAAATGTTAATTGTTAACGCTCAAAAATTAATTGATTATGGAGACAATGGTTAAAAATAAAGCAATCTTGAGGGGCATCAGATTGTTCTTCAGGTCTTTAGCTGCAATTTTAATTGCTGTTGTGTTTACCGGTTCGGGCAGCTTATTTGCACAAACTGATTCGGCAAGTTCTGAAGCGGTTCCTAACGAAGCAATGAAAAGTGTTTTTCAGCAAATGAAAAAGGAGGTAAAAGGGAATGATACACTTAGTAGTATTTTAATGATAATTGGGGTAATATTGATAGTTGGAGTAGCGGTTTATTTAAGTTTTAAGTCGGGTCCGGACGAAAAGAAGCCTACTGTTAAAAATGCGGCTGCTAAAAAAGCTTAGTTATTCTACTTTTTTACCATTTTTATATTTAGCTTTTAAAAGTAATTGTTTATTTTCATTGTAGGTTATACAGGTTCCATGTTTTTGTCCGTTTTTATAATCAATGGAGCTTATTATCTGACCTTTTTGCGACCAGGTAATAGATTTTCCGTGTAGTTTTCCATTTTTAAAATTTTGTTGCATAAATTTTTGTGAAGTTGGGTAATAGTACATCCAAAGCCCTTCTTGTTTTCCCTTATTGTAGTTTCCTTCGCTAATTTTATTTCCATTTTCGTTGTAGGTAATCCATAGGCCATGTTTTTCCCCATCTTTATAAAATCCTTTTTCGGTAATTATTCCATTGCGATTGTAAAATGTCCATTCGCCATGGCGTATGTTATTTTTCCATGTGCCAATATAATTAGGCTTTCCATTTTTATAATATCCTTTCCATAATCCATTCATTTTTCCGGAGGTATAGTTTCCTTCATCTTTAAGTTGACCATTGTCGTACCATGCTTTCCATGTGCCTTCTTCTAAATTTTCTTTGTAATTCCCTTCTTGTAGTTTTTTGCCGTTTTCGTGCCATGTAGTTGCTAATCCATGTTTTTTGTCGTTTTGGTAATGGGTTTCCTTTAGTTTGCTGCCATTATCAGTGTATATAATCCATTTGCCTTCTTTCATGCCTTCTTTATAGGTGCCTTCACTTTCAATTCCGCCATCATAAAAATAATATTTCCAGTGTCCATCTTGTTTGTCATTAATAAATGTTCCGTTCATATCAGGGTTTCCGTTTCTGTAAAACCATTCCCATAGGCCTTCTTTTTTTCCTTTTTGATAGTTTCCTTTAAAATTTATGGTTCCATTATCGTACCATTGTGTGAAATTACCATCGTATAAATTGTTGCTATAGTTTGCTTGTTTCCATTGCTTGCCATTATCAAACCATTCTATTTGTTCTCCATTTTTTTCTCCGTTAATATAAAAGCATTGGAGTTTTTTTTGTGCATTTGCGTACCATTCTGTGTATATACTATCAAGTTTATTATCTGAATATTTGGCAATTAATTTTAGTTGACCATTTTTATACCATTCCTTACTAATTCCGTTTTTTTGTCCGTTTGCATAATTTGTTTCGCTACGTTTTTGCTTGTTTGAATAAAATGAAATTTCGGTTCCATTGCCGTTTAATAATGTTTGTTTTCCATTACTGTCCCAGCAGGAAATAACAAATGTGCTGTCGCCTTTATGGTAAACTTCTTTATGTTTGTTTCCGTTTTCGTACCAATATGTCCAGATGCTGTCTTTTATTCCGGCAAGAAAGTGTCCTTCTTCTTTTTTATTGCCGTTTTCATAATAAGTAATTTTTAAGCTGTCGGGCAATCCTTTTTTAAAATATCCAATGTCTTGTATAGCGCCACTTTCGTAATATGTTTCGGCTTTACCGTTTAAAATGCCATTTACAAAGGTTAATTCTTGCATAAGTTTTCCGTTTTCGTACCAGAATTTCCAAATGCCATCTTCTTTTCCCAATAAATTGTATTTGCCTTCGCTTTGTTTGTTTTTATTAGGGTAGTAGCGGGTAATTAACTCGTTTTGAGTTTGTGCAATTGAGATGGTTGATGAAAAAATAAGAAATAAAAAATATGAAAAACGAATATTCATGTAATAAGATTAAATAGTTAGTGCATCAAATTTGTAGCCTCTTATGGTGAAGTGTTTTAAAAAAAGTGGAAGTGTAAAATACAGATTGGTGCTTGCTTTTATACTGTCATGAAAAACAACTATGGATCCATTTTCTGTATGTTTGATAACGTTGTTTAAACATTCATCGGGCATGGTATCGGTGTCAAAATCGCCACTTACCACATCCCACATAATTATTTTGTAATTCTGCTCTTTTAATAAACGAATTTGTTTGGGTTTTATTCTTCCGTAGGGAGGGCGGAGTAATTTTGAATTTACATAATTTGCGCATTCTTCAACATTTTTAATAAACTTTTTGGAATTACATTTCCATCCATTTAAATGATTAAAGGTGTGATTTCCTACGGCATGTCCTTCGTTTAAAATTTGCTGATAGGTTTCAGGATGTTTTCGTACGTTATCGCCTATGCAGAAAAAAGTAGCTTTAGCATTGTATTCTTTTAATACACTTAACACCCATGGAGTAACAGTTGGTTCAGGGCCATCATCAAAGGTAATATAAATGGTGTTTTCTGCTTTGGAAATTTTCCAAACCAACGAAGGGAAAAAGGCTTTTAACCAATTTGGCGATTTCGCAAAATACATACTGCAATTTACTAAATTTTATTTAGTTGCTATGCAGAAAAAATCAAATACCGTATCGTCAGCGTCTTTTAAGAAATAATCTTCGTGCGTTACACTGTTTACAAGATTATTGTTTTTACCCATTATCATTCTGCGGTTTATTCTGTTTAGAATATCGTAGGGTATTTGCAGCACTTGTCGAGGCAGGCGATATTGAAGATTAAATATGTCGAATCGTGTAAATTTTTCTACTCCTTTTTTGTTTTCGTAATAGTAGTCCATTACCTTTTTATTGCCGGTAATTCCTTTCATTTCTACTTTAGAAAAGTATTTTTCGAGCAATGTTTTTAGTTGTTCTAATGTGTATTCGCGCACATGCCAGGGATTGCGCGTAAGCGACATTTTAATATTAGGAGTTGTAAGTATAAGTTGTCCTCCGGGTTTTAATACACGATGAATTTCTGCTAAAAAAAGCAGGTCGTCTTCAATGTGTTCAATAACCTGAAATGAAATTGCTTTATCGAAATGATTACTTGGTATATCTTGCAAAGGTGGTACTTCCATGTGGAAGAACTCAACTAGTTTATTATTTAGATATTCATCTTCGATGGGGGTTTTATATTTATCAATAGCTGTATAATTTTCTGCTAATGGTGCAAGTCGTTTTAAGCCGTATCCTTCGCCACTGCCTATTTCAATTACCTTTCCGCTTACAAATGGTTTTGCACATTCGTAAGCGAATGATAATCGTTGATAAATTACATTTTCTGATGCTTCGTTATCGGTATGTCTTTCTGCTGTTTGCAGTATTTTCATAAACGTATTTTCTAAATAATTGCAAAGTATTTTGCGTAAAGCTCTCTGTACTCATTGCTTTTGCCGGGAGGTAAAGCTTTTACAGCTTCTTTTAGCTTATTTAATTCTTCTGTTTGCTCAAAAGCTTGAAGCTGGAACATAAGCTGGCGCAGTATCTGCATTGCTTGTTCCACATCTCGCATATTTAACTTTATGTGCTTGCTTTCAAGATTTGCAAAGAAGGTTAAATTATCGGTATAAATTTCACGCAAGCGGCTTGTAATTTGATTTCCTTTTTCTGTTTGATTTAATTTATAATATCCTTCTGCAATTGGCAATACAAAGTAGTTAAATGGAACTGTTTTTTCGGGCATTACGGTCATTGCTTTGTCGAGTACTTCAAGTGCTTTGTCTTTTTTGCCTTCGTTAATTAAAGCGTCTGCTAAGCGATAAAAATTGTTTCTGAAGTTCATGGTCATGCGAAGGTTGTTTTCATCCAGATACACTTTTGGATTATCTATTCCTCCCCAGCTGAATTTATTCATTAAATTTTCGTACATAATTCCGGTATGCACTCTTCCTGTTTGTCCGTTATTA
>CALKJP010000196.1 GCA_937995645.1 uncultured Bacteroidia bacterium | reverse complement strand
TGGCATATCTTCAACAATAGTAAAAATTTCTACTTCTTCAACAACTTCTTCTTGTTGAGCCACTACCTGCACTTGGGTATTTTGATCAGCTTCTGTATCTTTAATTTCAATTTCATTTTTAACTTCTTTATCATCTTCCACAATTTGAAGCTCAATGGTTTGTGGTGGTGGCGGCGGTGGTGGTGTAACCTGTTGCTGAGTAATCGGGATAATTTCTTCTTCTATTTGCTCTACTTGAAGTTGACCTAAATCTTGTAATCCGCCTTCGTATGATTTCCATTCAAATGCAACCAATACAATAGCTAATGAAGCTACTAACCCTATCTCGAAAAACAAGCCTTTTTGCTTTTCTAAATCTGCCTGAGGATTTTTCTTTAATTCCATTATACAAAAATGTTAGTACGCAAATATAATTATTTTCTCTTGAGAGTTACAACTATTAAATATTTAACGATGCATTAATACTTATATTGTTTTAACGGCTGATTATAAATAACATAAAACAAAACACAACCCGTAATAACCCCAATTGTATTGGCAATAATATCTAAATAATCGGCACTACGGCCTGCAAACATATAATACTGAAGTGCTTCGGTTAAAACACCATAGCTAGTGCTTAATAAAAAAGCGCTCGTTACTGCACTGTACTTTAAAGTATAGACTGAATTTTGTTTTTTAAAAGCTATGATTAGTTGTAGAGCTAATAATGCATAAAAAAACAGATGCGCTGCCTTATCAAAACTTAAAAGTGCCCATATGGTTACTTCGGGCATTTGATTGGAGGGGGTGAGTGAAAGGAATAGTATGATAGCTGCCCAAATTAAAGGCGGCAAAAAATATCGGATTTTCATTTTACTGCTCTTTCTTACAGGCCAATTACTTTTTTGTAATCTTCAGCAGAAAGTAAGGTATTGGCTGAAGCAGGGTCAGCAACTTTTACTTTTACCATCCATCCTTCTCCGTATGGATCGGTGTTAACTAAATCAGGAGCAGACTCAAGTTTTGAATTAACTTCTATTACTTCTCCTGTAAGGGGCATAAATAAATCTGAAACTGTTTTAACTGCTTCAACGGTTCCGAATACAGCTTCTTTTTCAATTGTTTCGCCTAATGTATTAATATCTACATAAACTATATCGCCAAGCTCTTTTTGAGCAAAATCAGTAATTCCAACTGTTGCGATATCGCCTTCTATACGAATCCACTCGTGGTCTTTGGTGTACTTTAAATTGTCTGGTATATTCATTGTTGAAAATTTTATTTCGGGGGTAAAATTACATTAAATTTCATGTAAAACAATTTCTATTTAAGACAAGGTAAATCTTAAACTAATTCCTCCACTTGTATTAGATGAAGGGAAAGAGTTCGATATTTTTGGACGCATTAAATTTTTATCGAAAAATAATCTCACGTTTAATCGTTGATTGATAACATAATCTGCAGCTGTTTTTAAAGCAATCATTTTTTGGCCTGCTGTTGGCTGTATTAAGTTATCCGCAACTCCTCGGGTTATGGTTACATTATCACGAATTGATAAATCGGCACGTAAATTTAAGTCGCTTTTAATGGTTTTACCTGTTGGACCTACTTTAAATGGCAATATTACATCTTTAAATCTGTAACCGGTTCCAATTACCCATTCATGTCCGCGAGTTTCGTTCAATCGGTTATCTGTAAAATTATAGGCTATGTTTCTGTCTTTTTTATATTCTACTTTTGTTATTAAACTATTGTTCCATGTCATATCTATATTGGCTAATGGGCTAAATTGTTCGGTAATTGAAAGTTGTGCAAACTGATATTGTGAAATAAAATTGCCGTTTATATCCAAAGCATTAGGATTGCCATTAATGTCTTCTTTGTATAATAAATTAGTGGTATAAGATGATATATTTAACGATGAACGATAGGCGTGACTTAATGTAACGGTTTTAAAATATTTTTTAAAGAATTCGATTTTGGACAATCCATCGTACGTGATACGCCAATTTGGCAATGGTATGGCCGGCATTGCAGAATATAATCCGGTTGCTATAGGTCTGCCTGAATATGCGGCTAAAAATGCCGGTACTAATACTTCTTGCGAAGTTGGTCCATATCCGTTGTAATAAATGCTGGTATCTATTGATGAATTTGGATTTGCTTGTCCTAATATTGCGGATACTTGCTGCCTGTTAGCCAAAAACTGTTCAAAAACCGATGATGTATTTCCGGAATCTCTTACAAATGCTGTTCGAATGGTTATAAAGGAAATGCTGTAATTTCCCATAGTCATGGGAGTTTCAGAGACGAAATTTTGTAAACTATCATTCCATCTGAAAAATTCAGAATTATTGGTTGATTTATTTTTACTTGCGTTTAATTCAATTTTCAAACTCTTAGCAGGTTCTATGTTGGCTCTAGCATTTAAAGTTTGGCTATAGGTTCGGGCAAATGGCACATTTAAGTTTTGATTTTGAATTAACCACCCGTTTTGCGCTGCTGTTTGGGCAATATTATTATCCTGAACACCAAATACAAAGCCTGTTGTAGGTGCTCTAAAACCATCTGTAAATCCTAAGAATTTTGTAGAATCTCCAAATCCGGGCAAAATGGTACCTTCATTTTCGGTGTAGTTTATTGAAGCGTTTTTAACCATCATTAATACTCTGAAAACTTGTTCAAATGGGGTAATTTTATTTGGGTCTTTTTCTTTTTCTTCTTTTTTAGGTTTCTTTTTATTTAAGGTATCAGCGGGATTTTTAGGTGGTGCGGGTGGTGTAGGCTTTTTAGGTGCTACTTTTTTGCCCGATGCTTTTAGATTAATGTTTTTTAAGAAAGGAACTTTATTGTATAGTGTTACTAAATTAGCTTGTCCGTTTATTTGTTTTGAGTTAGAATTTTTGATGGTATTTCCCAATGAATCGTTTGCAAATGGTGCTCTTGTCCAATCGTAAGTAGCAGAATAGCGTGTATTAAGGGTAACCCAATCTAATATTGGAATTTTATTTATCGGCACATTGTAGTTTACATTTACCGCATGGTTGTAATTAGTATTAACACCACCTGCTCTAATGTTATTAATTAATGAATCTTTCTTTTCCTGCGTATCAATTCTGCCATCGGGTTCAAAAATTCGGGAAGTGTTTGTTGCTGTAAAATCTACTTTAAGCGATTTGGTAATATCGTAACGCACCTCATACAAACGTGTAATCACAAAGTTTTTATTAAAAGTTGGATCAATAATAAAAAAGTCGCCACTATTGTTTCTAAATAAAATTTCATTAAAGTTTTTATCAACCGATGTAGTAAATGCCAATCGATTTGGCCCAAGTCCGATGTTAAAGTCAGAAATGGGTTTTAGGTATTTTCGTTTTTCTAACCCTTTAATTTTTTTAAATGGTTCAAACGATTTTGGCTGAGGATTAAAATTATAATTTAAAATACCTCTGTAAGCTCTAAGCGTATTGTGTTGTGTATTTACATCGCGCTTAAATGTTTCGTTGTAAGAATAGGAAACTGCCCAGTTTTCTATATCGTAAATGCGGGGTTTACCTGCGTTTTTACCTTTTTCTTTTTTAACGTTTGTAAAGTTAATGCTTCTTCGCTTGGTATAATCTTGTACAAGTTTTTTAATTGAATCGCGCTTGTCTCTGTCATCGGCATAAGAAGCTAACTGGTCTTTTAATTCAATATCCGGATCATTTGGATTAAATTGCGGATCGATGAAACTTTCAGATACTGAATAAAACATTGGTAAACGTATATTGGCTTTGGGAGGGAGTAATTTTCCTAATTCAAAATTGGATGAAAAATCGTATTGATAATTATGCGAACGTTGGCGTTCGCTGATTTTTTTCTCAATAGTTCCCCATCCCGGAGTGCTCATATTTCCGGACATGGTAACTGTACCAAAATCGGCTAATTTAGTTGTTGCTCTTGCGGTTGATGCCCATCCGCTTCGTTTGTCAAAATCGGTTAAACGTAATTCATTTACCCATACTTCAGCGCATTTGGGTAAACCATCATCTGTATCTAAAGCACTTTGTTTCTTTGGATTTCTGACCCCTATCATTACTGTAACTACATTTTGCACATTTGGATTACCCATAATGGTAATTTTAGCTCTTCCATCTGATGTTGCAACGGTAAAAGGTCGGGTTAGAGAAGCAGTGCCGTTTTCGATGGCTGCATTTCGAAGTAATTTAGCACGTTTTAATTCTTCAAAAACTATGTTTACATTATTTGCTTCGGGCCATACACGTTCTCTATCAATTTCTGAATCATTGTTATATTTTCCAGGAGGGGTTAATTTTAGTGGTAATTCGTATTCGTAATAGTTATCAACAAAATCGCGCCCTAAACGAACAAACACGTTTATATCATCATCTTTTAAGGGGTTTTCTCCTACTTGTTCTGCGTGTACATACATTTTTAAATTTTGATATGATAACATATCGAGATTAATGTTTTTATATGCTGCACGTGCGTCTCCATCTTCTAATCCGCATACATTTAATTTCATGGCTTGTTCATTTAATCTGCGAAGATTGGCTGTTCCGATGTCTATTTGCCGATCTATTTTTGGAGGTATAACGTAATTAACGGGTACTTTTTCACCGTTTTCTTCGAAATTGACTGCTGCTACATCAAAAAGCGTAAATCGGTCGTCATTTAATTGATATTCGCCTGATGCTAATAAATCATAAGGGTATTTTCTCCAGTCACTTCGTACAAATTCTAAACGTGCAAAGCGAAGAATGGTTGAATCTTTAAATCCTTTTAAGAACATACGGATAAATCGTATGGTGGTAAAATCTTCAATTCCTCCAATTACTTCTTCAGGTTGGGTAATTGGGATTCGAACCTGATACCAATCAACATCAATGGTATTACCATTTTTTAATGTACCGGTGCCTCGTGTTTTATCAACTATATAGTTTTGTCCCACAACCATATCTTGCGGGCGAATGCTCATTTTGTATTGATAATAATTTTCATCAATTCCAAGGGTGTTGTCTCGGTTAATGTCTTCAATATTAGGGAGTGTTGTAGCAGCGGTAGGGTATGCTTCCGGTGAGTTTTCGGTTGTTGGCGAGTTTCCTTCTAAACCGTTATACATTTTATAACGTTGTAAAATGCTTAGTTGCTGTTGATCGTAATCGGTTCCTCTGAAATAGTGGTAATCATCGTTAGAGGGGTCTTTTAATGCTTCTTGATATGCTATACTATTAACGCCATAAACTTGTCGTATTCTTTCGAGGTAAGTTGAGTCGAAAAATTCTACTTCACGAACAGAGTTTAGACCATCTAAGCCAACATCTTGGTTAGGTCGTGCAGCAGGATTATTATCAAAAGCATTTACTAATGTAAGTAGGTTAGATATTCTACCCCATGCGGTATATTCAGTGTTTTCATCGCTGCCATCAGGTGCAAGTCCATTTTCAAATGCCATGCGATTATCGCGTAAAATATCTTCTGAAATATTTCCTAGATTAAAATATAAATCACCTCCACTATGTTTATAATTTCCGGGCTCATCAATACCATTATCCGGATGAAAAGGATCCATTAACCAAAATTGTATATATTCTATATTTGATGTTTGAAAATCGGGTTGATCGATTCTTCGCATAATACCTGCCCATCTTGACTCCGGATTTTTTAAATACCCTGCAGAATCAATTCCTGCTGATATGTAATTTGGTTCTACATCGTAGTTATAAGGTCCTTTTTCGGTAGGATAGTATGCTAAGTCGAGAACAGGCATATTTAATACCTGCCCGGTTTGCGGTACTCTGTTTGGGAAAATTTCTGTTTCTAACACTTCGCGCGTATAATGATTTGATTGTTGCGGTGAGTTTTTAATATGATCTGGTGTAAGATTATTGTTTCTAAAGAATAATGGATCAATGGTGTACCATGCTAATTTTGCACGGTTATATCCATAACGTAAATCATTAACTAAATTACCTTCGGGAAATAGTCCGGGTTGCTTTTGAGGTACACTTGCCAATGTCCATGCGTTTTGCATGCGTATGTCTATGGTAGTTTGGCTGCCTTCAAAATCATCAATATACGCCGTACCTGTTTTACCAATAGCACGAGAATTGCCGGGTAATAATTGTGCAAACTCTCCATTTAGGGTTAAAGTAGATTTTTCTTTTGTTTGAATAAATGGCAATTTATCTACCAGTTTGGTTAAATAAGGGACTTCTGTGCGCCAGTTACCATCGAGCCCCCAAACACTGTTTGACATGGGTTCATCTCCCATATTTACTTTTTGAGTTAATGGGCGCTCTGTTAGATTCATGAATGTGGCTCCAAAACTTAAATCTTTATTTACTCGATAATCGAGGTGTGTACCAAAAAGCGATTTTTGTTGTATGGCAAACATGGCATTACTTTCGAGCGAAACTTTAATGGGTGTATTTGATTGTAAATAGGCTGGATTTATAATTTTAACACGACCTAATGTGTAATCAACCGTATAATCTGTATTTTCTGTAAGTGGTGCTCCTCCGGCAGTAACAACAACAGAGCCGGGAGGGATATTCATGGCATTTAACGAAATTTCTGAACTATTGTTTGACTGGTAGGTTCCCTTGATTTTAAAACGATTTAAATCTGCGCGTTGTTGTGCTGCAATTTTGGTAGTATCGTATAATGGGTCAAAAACATATTTATTGGCAATTATTTCTTTGTTGATATCGCCGCCTGTTATTTTTTTTCTTAAGTGATCGCCAAAGGGTTCTACTACCGGAAAATATATTCTACCATTTTGTGGGTTGATGGTTTTTCCTTCAATAAAATCGAAAAAGCCATCAGGACGTGCATCGGTTTGCATATTTAATCTATCTACATTAAGCACTTGCAGTAATGGAACGCCCTTAATATCTCCCTCAGGAATAAAGTTGATATCAATCCCTTGATCCAAACTGTTGTACGTAACCTGTAATCTGAAATTTTCGCGACTGATGTTAAATGCTCCTAATGAGTAAACATTTTTCATCATTAAATTCCATAGAGGAATACTTGTATTTACATTGCTTGATTTAAGCAATTTCAATATTAGGGCTTTATCTCCGGTTACACCATCGGTAGAAAATTCACCCACCTGATATACTTCAGAAGATCCTGCAATGGTGTATTGATAAGCAACTGCAAGAACCTGATCGGCATTTAATGTTTGGTTTAATGAAATAAAACCTAACTGCGGGTTAAAAGTATATTCAGTTGGTTGTAGCATTCGCGCCCCTCTTATTAAATCGAAATCTCTTGCAAATTGTAATTGTGTATTTTGACTTAAATAGGTGTTTGCATTAAAGAAATTTCGAATACTGTCATTTGCTTTTACTTTATCGTACAATGTATTTACCTGATTGTTTGGCAAAGTGCCTATACCGGTTGATACATAACCGCTCTGATCGTAATAATTTCGTTCTCCCAAATCCATAAAGGCTACAATATTTCTGGTATTTTGTAACGCCTGTGTATTGATATTGGTAATCCAAACTTCAATACGTGTAATATTTACAGTTGAATTAATGATAGGTAATGATGCCATCGCATTATCATATACATCTCTAAAATATTGGGCTAAGAAAAAGTGTTTATTAGCTTCATAATTATCGGCAGAAATTTCAAATTTGCTGGTTTGAGTACCTCCGGCAATTTCAATTTCTTGCTTTTTGCCTCGCTGCTGAGAGAATACACTTGTAACCCACAAACGACCAAATTGCATTTGTGTTTTTATACCAAACAAACTTTGGCTACCTGTAATTAAAGAACCTGTAAGAGGTAAATTAACATTACCTGCTTCTATTTTCTTTATAATTTCATCTTCATATCCGGTATATTCCAGCTTCATTTGATTTTCAAAATCAAAAGTTGCTTCGGTATTATAATTAGTAGATATTTTTAATTTCTCTCCTATATTACCAACTACATTCAACTGTATTTTTTGATTGAAATCAAATACTGTTTGACGTCTTTGACGTTCTGGAATTGCCGGATTTTCTAATTTATTAGACTGAATTGCAAAGATTAACTCTGCTGTTCCTTGCGGACGTATATCTATGGTATTTCCCCCAAAAATACGGTCAAAAGCCTCTCCTCCAACATAAATTTTAGGTACAAGTGCTTTGGTTTTATTAAAATTATCTGCTTCTTTTCTTTGCTTCCAATTATCTCGCAAACGTTTTTCCATATCATAGCGCAAATACTCTTCAAAGGTCATATAAACCGGATTACGATAATTTAAGTCGCCAATTTTTTGATAGTAATTGTAATTTCCGCTTGCAGGGTCGTATTCAAATGTACTGGTAATATTTTTAGGGTCGCTTAAATATAGTCCGCTTTTAGGTTCAGTATCGAAAGGATCCCAGCTATTGTCTTTAAAATTGTAAGGTAACTGAATTTTTTTTGAGGTGTCTTCGGGTGTAACAGGTAATGCTTTTTCCTCCCTGATTTCTTCTTTGTAAGGTGAGTGATATTCAAATGCAGGCAATTCGGCATTGAGTGAAAACACCCAAAAAAAGAAGCCGATTATTGTTGCAACAATGAATGTATATTTCGAAAATAACCTCACAAATCTTTCTGCTATAAATTTTTCAATGAAAGTTTAATTATTTCTTCTACTGTTGTTGCAGCAGAAGATTTTATTGTTTTATCAACTGCCTTTTCAGCTGCTTGTTTTTGAAATCCTAAAGCAAGTAAAGCTGCAAGTGCTTCATCGCGTAGAGGATTTAAGAATGGTAATACAGTATCAGCAGGAACTACTTCTTTAGAAATTTTATCTTTCAAATCCACAATTATTCTTTGCGCAGATTTTTCTCCAATTCCTTTAATGCTTTTTAATGTTGCCACATTCCCTGATGCTATAACCTGCTCCAGCTCAGAAGGGTTTAAGGACGACAAAATCATTCTTGCGGTGCTTGCTCCTATACCTGAAACAGATGTTAACAATTCAAATAAATGACGTTCGTGCTTATCGGTAAATCCGTATAATAAATGAGCATCTTCTCTTATGATTAAAAGTGTATATAGTTTACACTTTCCTGCGGCCGGTATTTTCGAAAATGTATTTAACGAAATATGTACCTGATACCCTATTCCCATGCAATCTATTACTACATAGGTTGGTGTTTTTTCTACTACATTTCCTTCTATTTGTGTAATCATAAAGTTTATTTCAATGTTTAAACATTGATATTATTTTCTTGTTTGTGCATCGGCAACTGCTATAGTAACCATATTTACAATTTCTCTAACGGAGCTTCCCAACTGAAGTATATGTACCGGTTTTTTCATTCCTAATAATATCGGTCCTATGGCTTCATATCCCACTAATTCTTGAACTAACTTGTATGCTATATTTCCTGCTGATAAATTGGGAAAAATTAATGTATTTGTTTTTTTCTCAATAAGTGGGCTGAAAGGAAATTGTTCTTTTAAAATTTCGCTGTTTAAAGCTACATTGGCTTGTATTTCTCCATCTACAATTAGCCTTGGATAATGCTTATGCAAATATGCAACAGCATCTCTTACTTTATTACTTTCATCTCCTTCTGCAGAGCCGAAATTAGAATATGAAAGCATTGCAATATGCGGTTCAATATTCATTCGCTTAATAGATTCGGCTACGAGTATGGTAATTTCAATTAATTCTTCTGTTGTAGGATTTATATTAACAGTTGTATCAGCAAAGAAAATTGGACCGGTTGGAGTCATAATTATATACATACCTGCCACTTTGCTCACTTTATCTGACTTACCAATTACCTGCAATGCAGGACGGATGGCATCGGGATATTTTCTGGTTATACCCGATATAAAACAATCTGCTTCTCCTTGATCAACCATCATGCTACCGAAGTAATTTCTTTCACGCATTATTTTTCTGGCTTCGTATAAATTAAAGCCTCTACGTTTTCTTTTTTCAAAAAACAAATCGCCATATTTTTTTCTACGCTCTTCTTGCTCTTTTGATCGCGGATCAATTATTTCAACCCCACTTAAATCAAGGCTATGTTCTTCTATTAAGGATTGAATTTTTTCCTTATCACCTAACAGAATCGGGTATGCTATTCCTTCATCATTTACTATTTGTGCGGCTTTTAAAACCTTATAATTATCTGCTTCTGCAAATACAACGCGCTTAGGATTTTGCTTCGCTTTATTGGTAATGTTTTTAAGCAATTTATTATCGCGTCCTAAGCGTTTATTTAAGTCTTCAATATATTTCTCCCAGTTGGTAATTTTTGCTTTTGCCACTCCTGATTTTATTGCAGCTTTTGCTACTGCAGGTGCAACTACACTAATCAAGCGAGGGTCGAGCGGCTTTGGAATAATATAATCTTTACCAAATGAAATATTTCTTTGCCCGTAAGCAAGGTTTACCATTTCCGGTACCGGCTCTTTGGCAAGGGCGGCCAGTGCATAAACTGCAGCCAATTTCATTTCTTCGTTAATGCATGTTGCTCTTACATCTAATGCTCCTCTAAAAATATATGGAAAACCAAGCACATTATTTACCTGGTTTGGATAATCGGAACGACCGGTTGCCATAATTAAATCTTCACGGGCTGCCATGGCATCGTTATATGGAATTTCAGGATCTGGATTGGCTAAAGCAAAAACAATAGGATTTTTAGCCATTGATTTTACCATTTCTTTGCTCACTACGTTTCCTTTTGAAAGTCCTAAGAAAACATCAGCACCCTTCATGGCCTCTTCCAGTGTGTGAACCTTTTTATTTGACGTTGCAAAATATTTTTTTTGCTCATCTAAATCGGTGCGCGATTTTGAAATAACGCCCTTACTATCGCACATGATAATATTTTCAAGCTTTGCTCCTAAAGCAACGTATAATTTAGCGCAGGAAATTGCAGAAGCTCCGGCTCCATTCACTACAATTTTTACTTTTTCAATTTTCTTTTTAGCAAGCTCCAATGCATTTATTAGGGCAGCTCCGGAAATAATGGCGGTTCCGTGCTGGTCGTCATGCATAATAGGAATAGTAAGCTCTTCTTTTAATCTGCGTTCTATTTCGAAACATTCAGGAGCTTTAATATCTTCCAGATTTATACCTCCAAAAGTCGGAGAAATTGCTTTTACTGTTTTTACAAAGCTGTCTATATCTTTTGCATCTACCTCTATATCAAAAACATCTATATCGGCAAAAATTTTAAATAATAAGCCTTTACCTTCCATAACCGGCTTTGATGCCAAAGAGCCAATATCTCCTAAGCCTAATACAGCAGTTCCGTTTGAAATTACAGCCACTAAATTGCCTTTTGCGGTGTATTTGTAAGCATCTTCCGGATTTTTTTCAATTTCCAAACAAGGTTCTGCAACACCGGGGCTATAAGCTAAAGATAAATCTCGTTGCGAGTTATAAGGCTTGGTAGGAATAACCTCAATTTTTCCTGGTCTTCCACATGAATGATAATCTAGTGCTTCTTGTTTTTTATTTTTATTTTTATTTCTGGCCATTTTTCACCTAATTTAAAAAGGGGATAAATGTAGTAATTTTCCCTTTGCCTTTAATCCCCTTTTAACTTCTTAAAAAAGGACATTTTGGGATAACGTTAAAAAATGTAAATTATTATTTTTACCATTGTATTTAATATGAAAAAAATTGTCGTTTTTACCGGAGCCGGTATTAGTGCCGAAAGTGGGATAAAAACCTTTCGGGATGCGGATGGTCTTTGGGAAGAATATAAAATATCGGAAGTTGCCACCCCGGAAGCCTGGTATAAAAACCCGGCTATGGTTCAGGATTTTTATAATAAAAGACGAAAGCAAGTAATGGAGGCACTGCCTAACAAAGCGCACTATGCCTTAGCGGAACTTGAAAAACATTTTGACGTTCAAATAATTACACAAAATATTGACGATTTACATGAGCGTGCCGGCTCTAAAAATGTACTTCACTTACATGGCGAAATTATGAAAGCCAGAAGTTCAACCTATGAAAAATTAATTTACCCGGTTAAGAACGGAATTATTTCTATGGGTGATAAGTGCGAAAAAGGATTTCAGCTTAGGCCTCATGTGGTTTGGTTTGGCGAAGAAGTTCCGAATATGGAAATAGCCTACAAAATGGTTTCAAAAGCCGATATTTTTATTATCATAGGCACCTCCTTATCGGTTTATCCTGCTGCAGGATTAATTTATTATACCCCTAAAAAAAGCAAGGTATATTTAATTGACCCTCAAGGCAAAAATATTGACACCATTGAAAATTTGGAAATTATAAAAGAAAAAGCCGGAACAGGTGTTCCGGCTTTGGTTGAGCATTTGATTAATTCAAAAAAAACTACTTCAAGGCTTTAATTTTCTTTAATAATTCTTCTGTTTCTGAAGCATCTTGTCCTTCCTCTTTTGCCTTTTTCAAAGCAAGTTCTGCATATTTTTGAGCTTCTTTTTTATTGCCTAATTTATATAAAACTGCTGCATGAGTATCGATATTGGCATAGTTACTTTCTAATTCAACTGCCTTTTTAGACCATTCTGCAGCCTTTTCAAGCATTTTTTTATCATTTACTTTTTCATAAAAATTCCATGCAATGCTGTTTAATTCATTCGGATTTTCAATTTGAAAATCTTCTATATATGTTACTGATTTTGAGGCATAATTTATCCAGTCATTTTTAGCATAATAGTACTTGCATTCTAATGCTGCATGGGCTTTTTCTGATTGCGGGAAATTCAATGATTTTAAAATTTTCATATTGTTAGCATAGGCTTCTTCATCTTTTTTGCGAATTGCGGTAGAAATTTTTCTTTTATATACATTCACTATTTTTTCGTTTACTGTATCACCATACAAATCAAAAAACTTTGAATATTTTTCTGCTACAAGTTTAAATGAAGGCGATTCGCTGTTCCAGATATGTGAATTAAAAATCGACCAGTTATCTTTTTCATACAAGGCATTTTCTTTTAAAGAATTCAAATATTCTTCTGCAACTTTTTCGGCATTAATACATGCTTTATCAAGGGCTTCAATATATTTCAGCATAAATTCGGAAGAGCGTTCTCCGTGTTCGTATTTAGTTTGAAGGGCTGCGAATCGGTTTTCTGTATCAAAACTTTCTATTGCCCATTTTATAAATTCTTCTGCCTTCAAGGCTCCGCAAGCTCTGTGTAAAACTTTACCTCCGCTATTTAAAATCAGTAAAGTAGGATATGCCTGTACCTGAAAACGTTGTGCTAATTTTACTCCCTCACCTTTTTCCATATCCATCTTTACATTAATAAATTTTGTATTAAATATTTCCGCCACCTCTTTATTAGTAAATACATTTGCTGCCATCCATTTGCATGGCCCGCACCAAACTGCATAAGCATCTAAAAATATGGGCTTGTTTTCTTTTTGTGCTTTTGCTATAATTTCAGTCCATGATCCTTCTTCAAATTTTATGGTATTGTTTTGTGCGCTTATCGAAATAGCAACAAATATTAACGCTAAGGAATAAATGATTTTTTTCATATAAAGCATTTTAAATAATTAAAGCCCCAAAGTGGGGCTTTAAATGGTGAAATCAATTAAATTATTTTTTTATCAGTTTTTTCATGCTAATAATTTCTTTGCCATTGTTAAGACTGTAGAAATATGCGCCTGATTTTAAATCAGCAATGGATAAAGTATAATCAGATTGTCCTGCCATTAAAGTTTCTTTTCTTACTACTTTACCGGTAATATCGTAGATTATCAAATCGGCATTACTATCGTAATTATATTTTATGCGGATAATTTCGTTTGCAGGATTGGGATATAATTGAAAATTATTTTTACTTTCAATTTTTGAAATTGATGTAGGCAGCACATTGTAAATTACTTTTAATTGAACGCTGTCGTTTGCGTTATTTGTATCAAAAAAAGTATATAAAATAACGGCATTGCCACTTTGTCCATTAGGCACTAAGTCGCCATAAAAAGCATCGGAAAAAGAGTTGGCATTAATGGTTACAAAATCCGGATCAACATCAACTGCAGGACTATGGCAAATACTCCAACAAAAATAGTCGGTTGATGAGCCACCTAAAGTTGTAACCCGGTAACGTTTAACGCTTACGTTTTTAGCAGATGTTGAATTATTAATTACTCGAACTACTGCCTGAATGTATGGATCGTCTGCCTGACCGGATACCCAAATACTATCTGAAGACAAGGATAATGATTGTGCGAAAATATAATTGAAACTAATTGCTAAAGCGAAAAGAAGTAATTTTTTTTTCATTTATTTTTAAGATTAATTTAAAGCAAATTTAGTAAATATTATTGTTTAATCATTTTATAAACACAAGTTTCGTTTTTTTTAATAATTTTTAGGAAATACACTCCTGACAAAAGCAAAGTACAATCAATATTTGACGAAAGGTTTGTTTGGTAGAATAAAATTTGTCCAATAGCGTTAGTAATTTCAATTGCTTCGATTTCATAAAAATTTGGTAAAAATATTTTATCGTAAAACGGATTGGGATAAGGATAGATGTTATTAGTAGTATTAATTTTATTGAGCAGATTAAAATCGGTAAGTGTTCCATTATAATCCAAATGCAATAAATATTGTTGAGTGTCGAAAAGAGTATCATAACTTTGTCCTACAATCAAAATTCCGTTCATATTAGAATGTTTAATTGTGTATCCTATATCAATACCTTCTCCACCAAAATAATTTTGCCATAAAATGTTTCCATTTCTGTTTATTTCAAAAACAGAAAGATGAATAGGTTTCAATGTATCGAATGTATTACTATATCCTGTTAAAATAAAATTTCCGTTAGCGGTTTCGATAGCAGAAAATGCAGCATCGGTTCCGGCACCTCCTAAGTTATATTGACTAATTTGATTTCCTGCTGTATCTGTAAAAAGTGTAAAATAATCAAAATCTAAATTAATCCCTGTATGGGTTTCGCCAAAAACAAATATTAAGTTATCGGAAGTATATAATATTCCTTGACTTCCGTTATCGTAGTTATCGCCATAAGTTCTATCCCATAGTAAATTCCCGTTTTTATCAAGTTTTAAAATATAAACATCATATCCGCCCATTGCATAACTTTTTGTATCGCCCGATACTAAATAGGAAGAATCGGGCAATTGGATTATACCACTTGCATAATCGTTGTTATTACCTCCTGCTGATATGCTCCATAGCACATTTCCGGTATCATCAAATTTTATAACATAAATATCGTTATAACCGTAATTATCGCTAACAAAACCACAAAGCACATAATTTCCGTCTAAAGTTGCAATGAGTTGACGAGGTGATTCGTTTTTAGAGTTTATTCCAAAACTTGTAGCAAATAATATATTGCCCGAAGTATCTGTTTTAATAATACCTATATCTAAATTGTTTGGATTGGTTTCCTTTTCGTATGCAAAAATTAATTCATCATTAAGTGATATTAAACTTATACCATAATCATTATAAATATCTCCATAAAATTTTACCCATAAAATATTGCCGAAGGCATCTGTTTTGGTAAGGGTTACCTGAGCATTATTAGGGAAAATCGTTGTGCCTAAAATATAAATACTTGAATCGGTAAATTGTACAATATCTCTTGCTAAATCGGGTAATAAATCGCCCAACTTTTTCTCAAAAAAGAAACTTTGGGCAACTAAATTTAATGTACTAAAATTAATTATAATGTAAGCAAAAACATATTTTAGCATATTAAGTCGTTTTAATTTTAATTAAATAAATTGTAAATTAATATAAATATTTGTAATGTTGA
>CALKJP010000195.1 GCA_937995645.1 uncultured Bacteroidia bacterium | reverse complement strand
TTTCGTAATAAATTGTTTGTGGTTATGCTTTCGGCTCTTACTAACTAACTTTTTTAGGCTTCGCAAAAACCCTTTATTTCCTATTACTTCCTCATCTCAACGTTTTTCTGTCCATCTTTTCCTTCATATATTTATTTCTATAAATTTCTCAAAAAATGCAATCAACCCTGTTTTTTATTAAAATTTTTTCTATCGCGTTTTTAGGATTGCAGGTGGCAAATGGCAAATTACAAGTGCAAAATTGCAAGTTGCAAATGACAAAAGCTAAATGAGAAGTATATTGTTTTTAATTTCGCACATGACACAATGGAATTTGGCACTTTAAAGTGGTAGATGGCAATTTACATATACTAAGTGCCATAGATAAAATAAAGATTTTTAGTAATCGGTTAGTTATAAGTTTGCTTTGAAAAAAATAAAGCAGGCAAATGCCATTTTTTTCGTAAAAAATGACATATTTAGATTTCAATCTTTGCTCTTTTTTGCAATAATGCACATGGCAATTCGCAAATACCGTGGCGTTTGTCTAAAATTTGGCAATTAACATGGGAAATATATGGTTTGTAATTATACTAAACGCCCAAGTTTTTCTCAAAAAATGTCAATTTGCTTGCTTTTAAATAATGCCCCCACGTAACTAACGCATTACGATTTTTTAAATAATAATATCTTGAAAACCAGTATTAATTATATTATAATTTCAAGATATTTTTTTATCTGTTAAATACCAGTGCTTTACAGTGTTTTTTATATTTTTCAGGAGTTTTATTTATGAAAAACGCAATTACAGTAATAGGATCAATTAATTTTGACATAATGGTAAAAACAGCCCGTCTGCCTGAACGCGGGGAAACTATAGCAGGAGAAAACCTGTATTTTTTACCGGGTGGAAAAGGTGCAAATCAGGCCGTTGCAGTTGCACGACTTGGAAAAAAAGTATATTTTGTAGCCAAAAAAGGCAGGGACCCGGTTCCGGGAATAGTTATGAAAAATTTAAAACATCCCAATATAAATCTTGATTTTTTTATTGAGGATAACTCTGTTGAAACCGGCATTGCTCTGGTTAACACAACAGGTAAAAGAGGAAATAGAGTTACTCTTTTTACCGGTGCCAATGATAAATTAACACCAGAAGATATTGAAAAAGCAGAATCAGCTATAAGAGATTCAAAAGTAGTTGTAGTATGTACGGAAATACCAATACCGACTGTCCGAAAAGCAATAGAACTTGCACAAAAAAATAACGTAAAGACAATTTTAAATGTGGGAGCAATAGGGACAAAAAACAGAGAAGATGTTTTAAGTGTTTTAAAAGGACTGGATATAGTAATAATGAATGAAAAAGAAGGCGGATATTTAACAAACAGGGTAATTTCTCATATGGAAACAGGAACATTATCAGGTCTTGAACTTCGTAAACTCGGCGTTAATCACGTAATAATAACCATGGGAAAAGAAGGGACATTGCTTGTTAATGTTCACGGTGCCACAGTATTTCACAGATACGGAGTAGAGGTTGTGGATACAGTGGGCGGTGGCGATGCTTTTGTAGGGGCCGTTGCAGTTGCTATTGCAGACGATAAATTTGTAATTGATGCAATTGATTATGGAAATGCAGCTGGTGCTCTCGTAACAACCAAGATAGGTGCTCAGGAGGGATTGCCTACGAAAGAAGAAATAGAAAAATTTATTGAAGTTAAGAAAAAAGATGGAGAAGCAAAGTCATATAAAGAATATAACGATACAATTAAAAAACTTGAAAAAGTTGCTAATAATATGAGAATGAATATAATAAAAATGCTTGGATGTGCGCGTTCAGGCCATCTTGGTGGTTCGCTTTCTGCTGTTGATATTATTGCTGCATTATATATGCATGTTATGAAAATAGACCCTGAAAATCCAGAATGGGAAGAGCGCGATAGATTTATATTATCAAAAGGTCATGGAGCACCTGCTTTATACGCAGCATTGGTTGAGGCAGGATTTTTTCCGGAAGAAAAACTGTGGACACTTCGTAAAATTGGGGGTTTGTCAGGACATCCTGATATGAAAGCGATACCAGGGGTGGATATGACAACCGGATCCCTTGGGCAGGGATTATCTGTTGCAAATGGTATGGCTCTTGCCGCACGGATAAAAGGATTAAATTACAGAGTTTACGTTATGCTCGGGGACGGTGAAATACAGGAAGGTCAGGTTTGGGAAGCAGCAATGACATCTGCAACCAGGCGACTCGATAATGTCTGTGCCATACTTGATTATAATGGACTCCAGATAGACGGGTCAATTGGTGAAGTTAAATCAGGACTTGAGCCAGTAGTGGAAAAATGGAAAGCATTTAACTGGAATGTTATAGAAATAGATGGTCATAATTATGAAGCAATAGTAGAAGCATTTGAAGATGCAAAAAAGGCAAAAGGAATGCCCACGATAATTATTGCAAGAACAATAAAAGGCAAGGGTGTTTCATTTATGGAAAGAAAAGTAGAATATCACGGAGTGGCTCCCACAGAAGAAGAGTGTCAGAAAGCATTAAAAGAATTAGGATGTGAAGAATGGCAGAACAAATAAAATTAACATCAATGAGAAATGCCTATGGCGACACACTTGCCCGTCTTGGTGAAAAATACAAAAATATAGTGGTGTTGGATGCTGACCTTGCCAAATCAACACAGACAATACGTTTCGGGAAAAAATTTCCTGAAAGATTTTTTGATATGGGCATAGCAGAGCAGGACATGATGGGAACTGCAGCAGGACTTGCTGCCTGTGGTATGAACCCATTTACATCTACCTTTGCCATGTTTGGTTCAGGCAGGTGCTGGGAACAAATCAGAAATTCAATTGCTTATCCGAATTTACCTGTTAAAATTGTAGTGACACATGCAGGCGTATCAGTTGGAGCTGATGGCCCTACTCACCAGGCATGTGAGGATATGTCAATACTTCGTGCGATTCCAAATATGAAAGTGGTATCCCCAGCTGATTCAGTAGAGACAGAGAGATTAATTGAATTTCTGGCAGATTATTATGATTCGCCTGTTTATGTCCGTCTTGCCAGGATGAATACACCTGTGATTTTTGATAACAGTTATAAGTTTGAATTTGCAAAAGGTTTTGTTATAAAAGAAGGCAGCGATATTACACTGGTTTCAACAGGTATCATGCTTTTTAAGGTCCTGGAAGCATATGAAACATTAAAGGGCAAAGGAATAAATGCAGAGGTAATTCATATGCCAACAATAAAACCCCTGGATAAAAATATACTGATCAAGAGCGCAAAAAAGACGGGAAAAATAATTACAATAGAAGAACATACAATAATCGGTGGACTCGGGTCTGCTGTTGCAGAAGCAGTCTCGGAAAATTTTCCGTGTTATGTTGTGCGGCTTGGTGTTGGGGATTTATTTGCAGAATCAGGCGAACCTGAAGATTTATTTAATAAATACCATTTAAATGTTGAAGCAATTATAAATAAAGTGTTAGAATTATTAAAAAAGAAATAATCCGGAGGAAAAAATGAGAAATAGAGTTCAGATAGTTGGAGTGATTACTCTTGTTTTTATTATTTTATCAGTGTGGAAGGTATGGCCACCTTTTGACATAAAAGATGCAACAGGAAATGTTATTGAAAAGGGAAAAATAAAACTGGGGCTTGATCTTCAGGGTGGTATGTATTTGAAAATGGAAGTTGACGAACAGAATCTGCCCAAAGATACAAAATTAGAAGAAGCAGTTGCAAGGGCACTTGAAATTTTAAGAAATAGAATTGATGCATTGGGTGTTGCAGAACCACTGATACAGAGGGAAGGAGAAAAATATATCGTTGTGCAGCTTCCCGGAGTAAAAGACCCGGAAAGAGCATTAAATATAATTGGAAAGACAGCGATGCTTGAATTCAAGCTTATTGATGAGAACACAAAAATTTCTGATATTACGGATAATGAAGGAAATACAATTACTTCCAAAATTCCGGAAAATGTTTATGTGTTAAAAAACAGGGAAGGCGAGCGTATGGTTTTAAATAAAAAACAGACAGTGACAGGATCTGATTTAGTCGATGCAAAAGTCCAGATAGGGACTTATGGGATGCCTATTGTGTGGTTTAAACTATCGCCTGAGGGTGGAAGAAAATTTGCAGAAGTAACAGGTGATAATGTTGGAAGGCGTCTTGCAATAATTCTTGATGATACTATATATTCAGCGCCTGTTATTAAAACAAGAATAAGTGGTGGCGAAGGAATAATAGAAGGTAATTTTACAATAGATGAGGCAAAAGATTTAGCACTTGTTCTGCGTGCAGGAGCTTTGCCTGCGCCGGTTAATATTATTAATAAAAACATCATAGGACCATCACTTGGCGCTGACTCAATAGAAAAAGGTAAAAAAGCAATAATTATAGGGGCTTTGCTTGTAGTTGTTTTTATGGCTTTTTATTACAGGATATCCGGCATATTTGCAGATATAGCATTATTTTTTAATTTACTTTTTGTACTGGGTATTATGGCTGCTTTAAATGCTACGCTTACATTGCCCGGTATTGCGGGTCTCACTCTTACACTCG
>CALKJP010000194.1 GCA_937995645.1 uncultured Bacteroidia bacterium | reverse complement strand
AAACAATACCATTAAACGTAGTAATAGAACGATTAAAACAAGGATTACCTCCCGTTGAATTGAAAAACGAAAAAGACTTCTATCTTACACCCGGCGATTTAGTTTATGTGCCAACAGAAGATGAAATAGAAAATATTGACTTATTTAAGCACAATGAAATCCCCATTGATAAAAGAAAAAATATTTATAAGGTTGTAAGTTTTACAGGGTATCAAATTTTCTGTGTAAAGCAAGAGATCGCAATACCTATAATAAATAAAACAGAATTCTCATCTCTTAATAAAATGGAAAGATCATTAGAAGGTAAAATGATTAAAGAAATATGTTTAAAACTCAAAATTGATCGTCTTGGCAATATTTCGTTATAATGAACCTGACACCCTCAAAATACTACCATATATACAACCACGCCAATGGTTTTGAAGACCTCTTTTACGAAGGATACTATTTCTTTTCAGAAAAATATCAATTTTATTGTTCCCCCATTGCCGAAATGTTGGCATATTACCTGATAACAAATCATTTTCATCTTTTAATAAAAATAGAAAGCGAAAAAGAGTTAAGGAAGGCTAAAAAAAATGCTCAAGGGTTAACCGAAATTAAAGCCAAGCCAACCCTTGAGCATTTTGGAGAAAAGAATGTGGAAATATTTGATATTTTTATCTCTAATTGCTTTAGCAATCTCTTTAACTCTTATACAAAATCTTTTAATAAAGTTTATAACAGAAGAGACAGGTTTTTTGTACCTAACTACAAGCAAAAAAAAATTAGTTCGGATGAATACTTTAAGCAAGTTTTTGTTTATATTCACAACAACCCCTTAAAACAGGGCTTTGTAAAAAAAACCGATGACTGGAACTTTTCGTAACACAATACTTATATATTTAACAATAAAAGTTTTATTGAAAAGCATAACATTTTTAAATACTATGGAAAGAGTGAATCAATGATTAAATTGCACCAGGAAAACATTCAACTACCAAATGATTTTATCTTAAACAATAAAAAAAGTATTACTATGATAAAACGAACCTTGTATTTAAGTAATCCTGCGATTTTAAGTTTAAAAAACAATCAATTGATATTAAAATTTCCAGAAGTAGAACGCTATCCAGAGGTTAAAAAGTTGGTTAGTGTGCCTACAGAGTTGAGTTATCACATACCTGATATGGGTATGTTAATTTTAGACCATCCACAAATTACCATTACTCATGCACTAGTTTCGGAACTGGTAAAAAATAATGTTGTAATAGTCAGCTGCGACGATACTCATCATCCGCGAGGACTTATGTTGACTTTACATTCCAACACATTACAAAGCGAGAGGTATAAATATCAGATAGAGGCATCAGAACCATTAAAAAAGCAATTGTGGATGCAAATTGTGAAACAAAAAATTATTAATCAGGCTCATGTACTAAAAAAGTATAATTCGGATGTAAACCACGAGTTTTTATTAAAGCTAGCTCAAGACGTAAAAAGTGGAGATACCACCAATAGAGAGGCGGTTGCAGCATCGTTTTATTGGTCGAATTTATTTACCAACGAGCCTTTTTTTGTACGAAACAGAGAAGGGGATCCTCCTAATAATCTTTTAAATTATGTTTATTCCATTATAAGAGCTTGTGTTGCACGTTCTATTGTTGAAGCCGGATTACTCCCGACTTTAGGAATTCATCACCATAGCAGATATAATCCATATTGCCTTGCCGACGATTTAATGGAAGCTTATCGTCCTTACGGCGATGATATTGTCTGCAGAATTGTAGCATCAAGAAAAAATTATTCCGAACTCACTAAAGAAATTAAACAGGAATTACTTGGTATATTGTATATTGATAGTACAATTAGTAACGAAATCAGTCCTTTACAAGTGGCTTGCTTGCGCACTGCAAGGTCATTATTTCAATGTTTCGAAGGAAAAATACGTAAATTACAATTGCCAGAATTAAATAATATTAATTAATAGGTATATATATGTGTAACAAAAGATTAAATGCTTATAGAATTATGTGGTTGTTTGTAATGTTTGATTTGCCAACAGAAACTGCTGCACATCGAAGAGTTTATGCAAAATTTCGGAAAGAAATTATTGGAAATGGTTTTAATATGTTTCAGTTTTCGATTTATTTGCGACATTGTCCTAGCAGGGAAACAGCAGATGTTTACAAGCGATTCTTAAAAAGAATAGTCCCCGATGAGGGAGTGGTTGGAGTACTGGAAATAACCGATAAACAGTTTGAAAAGATGGAAATTTATTACGGAAAAAAAAGACAGGCTCCTCCCAGTACGCCTCAGCAATTAACCCTTTTTTAGAGCAAACATTTATTTATTGAATCAGTGATAGTTTTTTTAAATAAAAAAAATACTGCCGAAGCAGTATTTTTGTAACTTCTTTGCAGTTTTTTTTATTCTGTTTAAAGGCTCTTTATCAGTAATATCAAGGTTTTTGAGCATAAATACTGCAAAGAACCTTGTAAAGATAAAAAATTGTAAGCAATTCACAACTTCCATCAATCACAATCAGCGTATATGTGCACTGCAAAGAACCTTGTAAAGATAAAAAATTGTAA
>CALKJP010000193.1 GCA_937995645.1 uncultured Bacteroidia bacterium | reverse complement strand
TACAACCGAGCCTACGCCTTTTGTAATTTGAATAGATTCAATCCATGTTCCGGGAATAAAACCAAGTCCGTACTGTGAGCCAATTCCGCGTATTCCAGGCATATTTTCGCTTAGAATTTGTGTGTAAATACCATCTAAACCAAGCATTCGTATTTGCTTGGCACCCGAAATGGCATCGGTATAATTAACATCAACCGAAGCATTGGATTCAAAACTTTCGGAAAGATTGCAGCAGGCAGCTTTTTTTAATTCTTTATCGGTCATAATTTCCAGATTAACTGACGAGATGGTTGAAATTTTAGTAGCACTTTCGCGAGCTTCAATCTCAACAGTATTAAGCGTAACAGAAGGTTTTAATGTTACAACAACAAACTTGTTGTTTTCTATTTGTATAGTATCACTTTGATAACCAACAAAGCTAATCACGAGCTTCGAAGGAAATGTTTCCGGGATAGAAATTTCAAACTCTCCTTTATTATTGGTAGTTGTACCGATAGTTGATTGAAGCCAAAAAACATTGGCTCCCACTAAGGGAAGATTTCCGTTTTCAGTTTTTTCCTGCACCAAACCTTTTATTTGGGCATTAACAAGAAATGGGAATAATAATAAAATGATAAAAAATTTATTTCGCATAAAATTGAATATTGATGAAACAATTACTTTTTAAAAAGTAATGCATTCATCAAATGCGAAAAACCTGAATTGCCTGCAATAAGCTTTTGCCTGACAATAAAGGAGGTAATGAGGTGCTGAAAAAAGTTTCGTTTACTTTTTGAGGAGAAAGGCTAAAAAAAGAAATAGTAAAATGCGTTAAAAACGATATGGCAAATTGTTGGATATAATTTTCTTTTTCGAGCGTGGTGTTTGTTTCTACTTTATGGAAAGAAGTGGAATAATCACAACACTTGGATTGTATGGTATTTGAAGCAGTATAAGCTTCAGGACAACAATTTTTGATTTCGAAAATGGAAGCTTTTACTTTGCCGGTTTTAAAACATTCCATACGATTAATAGTCATGCCGCTTGTAGCTAAAAGTACAAGCAGTGCCATTAACAGATGAAATAGTTTTTTAATCATGCATACAAAAGTAGGCTATTCTTCTTTATCAGTCAATAATTTATTTTTAGATGGATAGTCTAAAGAATAGTGGAGTCCTACACTCTCCTTTCGCTGCATGGCCATTTTAATAATCATGTAAGCAACGTTTATTAAGTTTCTTATTTCACATAATTTAACGCTTACGGTGGTTTTTTTATATAGAGTTTCGGTTTCTTCGTACAGAATTTTCACCCTGTCAAATGCGCGTTTTAGGCGGATATCACTTCTAACAATTCCTACATAAGCGCTCATTATTTGTTGCAATTCTTTACGGGTTTGGGTAATCAAAATCATTTCTTCGGGAGCTGCTGTACCTTCATCGTTCCAATCGGGAATATTTTCGCAGTATCTTATTTGTTTGATTTTTTCAACAGCATGTTTAGCGGCTCTGTTGGCATAAACCACTGCTTCTAATAAGGAGTTTGATGCTAAACGGTTGGCTCCGTGCAAACCAGTTGAAGAACATTCGCCAACAGCATATAAATTATCAATGGAGCTTTGACCGTTCATATTTACTTTTATACCTCCGCATAAATAGTGTGCGGCAGGAACTACCGGAATATAATCATGTGTAATATCTATCCCAACCGAAAGACACTTTGCATAAATATTCGGAAAATGTTTTAATATTTCTTCCTTAGAAATTTTAGTACAATCTAAATACACAAAATCATCGCCTGACAATTTCATTTCGTTATCTATAGCTCGAGCCACAATATCTCGCGGAGCAAGCGAAGCTCGCTTATCGTATTTATGCATAAATTCGTTACCTTGCCTGTTTCTTAAAACAGCTCCATGTCCACGCATAGCTTCTGTAATTAAAAATGAAGGACTTTCTCCGGGCAAATACAAGGATGTTGGATGAAATTGCATAAACTCCATATTTTCAACTATTCCCTTTGCACGATACACCATGGCTATTCCGTCTCCAGTTGCAATGGTAGGATTGGTAGTTGTAGCATAAACTTGACCTGCTCCACCTGTTGCCATTAGTGTTATTTTTGACAATAGCGTTTCCACTTTGCCGATTTTCGTATCCAACACATACGCTCCAAAGCATTGAATATCGTTTCTTCTACGGGTAACTTCTTCGCCTAAATGATGCTGAGTAATAATTTCAACTGCAAAATGATGAGGAAGAATTTCAATATTTTTGTGCGTGCGAACTTTTTGCAGCAAAGCGCGTTCAATTTCAAAACCAGTAATGTCTTTATGATGTAAAATTCGATGTTCGGAATGACCTCCTTCTTTTGCTAAATCAAACTTGCCTTTTTCATTTTTATCAAATTCAACCCCCCATTCAATTAATTCTTTAATACCTAAAGTAGATTCTGAAACAACCATTCGTACTACCTCCTCATCACATAATCCAGCACCTGCAATAAGCGTATCTTTTATGTGCTTTTCATACGAATCTGGACTATGCATTACAGCAGCAATTCCGCCCTGAGCATATTTGGTATTTGATTCGTCCTCATTTGCCTTGGTAATCATTAAAACTTTTCCAAAATCAGCAACTTTTAAAGCATAGGACAAACCTGCTATTCCTGAACCAATTATTAAAAAATCTGTTTTGCGCGGCATGATGGGATTTTTTGCAAAGTTCAAATTTTTATCAGATAAATTAAATCTTGAAAGTAAACTATTGTTCGAAAAATTTGTTCGTACCTTTGCAATTAAATCTTAACTCATGGAAACTAAAACATACATAACAGTTTACGCAGAAAGCACTCCCAATCCCAACAGTATGAAGTTTGTTGCCAACAAAATGCTGATTGACGGAGGAAAAATAATAGAGTTTACATCGCCCGAACAAACGCAACATGCACCAATGGCAGCTCGAATTTTTAACTTCCCGTTTGTTACAGGAATATTTATAACAGGCAATTTTATATCCATTAATAAAAATGATTTGGTTGACTGGAACGATGTGGTTTATGAATTAAGAGAGTATATCAAAGAGTATTTAAACAGTGGAAAACCTTTATTTACAGAAGAGTTTGTTCAACCAAATAAAGTTAGAAGCGAAACAAGCGAAACTGAAGTAAAAAAAGATAACACCACATCTTTTCATGTTGAGCCTAAAAATGAAATTGAAATGAAAATTGTAGAGGCTTTAGAGGAATATGTAAGACCTGCTGTTGAAAGTGATGGAGGAGCTATTCACTTTAAATCATTTGAAAACGGAATTGTAACAGTTGTATTAAGAGGTTCATGCAGCGGTTGCCCATCATCAACAATGACCTTAAAAGCCGGAATTGAAGGGCTTTTAAAACGCATGGTACCGGGTGTAGAAGAAGTTGTAGCAGAAGCTATGTAAAGCATCTCTCCCTATTCCTCTCCTCAAGGAGAGGGATATATCTTTTCTGTAATTTTTAAAACCTTTCTTCATGCTGTTTGTTATATAGTTATGAAGATTTACACCTTAAAAACCAAACAAATAATCCCTGTTACGTTAGATGAAGCATGGGAATTTTTTTCATCTCCAAAAAACCTAAAAACCATCACACCGCCATACATGGGTTTTGATATCACCAATGATGTAGCTGAAAAAATGTATGCCGGACAAATAATTACATATACCGTTCGTCCATTACTTAATATTCCTATGACATGGGTAACAGAAATTACGCATGTTAAAGACAAAGAGTTTTTTGTTGATGAACAGCGCTTTGGACCTTATGCGCTATGGCATCATAAGCACTTTTTTAAAGCTATAGATAAGGGAGTTGAAATGACCGATCAGGTTGATTATGCTTTACCTTTTGGAATTTTAGGACAATTGGCACATCCCATCATTGTTAAAAATAAGCTCAAAGAAATTTTCGATTTTCGCTACAAAAAAGTGGAAGAATTATTCGGTAAAGCATAAATTCATAAAAAGTGAAAAAAGCAATCGTTATAGGTGCTGGCATTGGCGGATTGGCAAGTGCTGTAAGATTGGCAGCTAAAGGTTATTTTGTAGAAGTTTTTGAGGCAAATTCTTGTCCGGGAGGAAAATTAACCCAATTTGAAATAAACGGATTTCGTTTTGATGCAGGACCTTCATTATTCACCATGCCCGAACTGGTAAACGAGCTTTTTATACTTGCAGGTAAAACTCCTGAAGACTTTTTTAAATATAAGCGATTACAAAAAATTTGCAATTATTTTTATGAAGACGGCACCACACTTACTGCTTACGCCAATGTAAATGAATTTGCCGAAGAAGCGGCCATAAAAACCGGAGTTAATGCAGAAAGAGTAATTAAACACTTAAAAAAAAGTGCCTATATCTATCGTTCAACAGCACATTTGTTTTTAGAGAAATCTTTACACAAAGTCGAGTCGTATTTGTCGTTTAAAACGTTTTGGTCTATTCTGCAATTACCCTTTTTAAAAATTTTTACCACCATGGATGCCTTTAATAAAAAGGCATTGCAAAACGAAAAAATGCGGCAATTATTTAATCGTTACGCCACTTACAACGGTTCTAACCCATATCAAGCACCAGGAATTTTAAATATAATTCCACATTTAGAATTTAACAAGGGAGCTTATTTCCCCATAGGCGGTATGTATAAAATTACAGAAAGTATTTACGAGCTTGCAAAATCATTAGGAGTTAAGTTTTATTTAAACTCCAAAGTCGAAAAAATTATGGTTGAAAATAAAAAAGCTGTAGGCATACAACTTAATGGAAAGAAGCATTTTGCAGATCTGGTGGTTTGTAATATGGACGTTGTACCTGCCTATCGTTATCTGATGCCCGATCAAAAACAACCTGAAAATATTTTAAAACAAGAACGCTCAAGTTCAGCATTAATTTTTTATTGGGGAATTAAAAAAGAATTTCCGGAACTGATACTGCACAACATCTTTTTCAGCAACAATTACCAAGAAGAATTTCATTATTTGTTTGATAAAAAAAGTATTTATGACGATCCTACTGTTTACATTAATATTACCTCAAAAGAAGAAAAATCAGATGCACCTGCCGGTATGGAAAACTGGTTTGTAATGATAAATGCCCCCTATAATGATGGGCAAAATTGGGACGAATTAATTAAAGAGGCCAGAAAAAATATTTTGAAAAAACTTTCAAGAATCCTTCAAACCAATGTTGAAACATTAATTGTTTGTGAAGAAATTTTAGAACCCAGAACCATTGAGAGTAAAACACAATCGTACAAGGGGGCTTTATATGGTACTTCTTCCAATAACAGAATGGCAGCATTTTTCAGGCATCCTAATTTTTCATCGAATATCAAAAACCTTTATTTTTGTGGAGGAAGCGTGCATCCCGGAGGCGGTATCCCTTTGGCATTATCTTCAGCAAAAATTGTGGATAGTTTAATTAAACCAGGCAATAAATGATAATAAATAAAAATTATATTGCCATTGTATTACTTGCTGTTTTTTACACTGTCGGGATAGTTGGTTTATCCAATTCTCATTGGCAGTCATTGTTTTTATTGCTCACTCCGTTTAATCTTTTGCTTACGGCAGGTTTGTTTTTCTTTGCAAATGTAAATCTTGATAAAAAATTGTTTTTATCGTTCATTATTACTTTTATGATTGGTTATGGAGTTGAAGTAGCCGGTGTATATTCGGGTGTTTTGTTTGGAAACTATCAATATGGCTCAGCACTTGGTTTAAAGCTTTTAAAAGTTCCACTACTAATAGGTGTGAATTGGTTTTTAGTGGCAATTTCAACCAGAGGAATTTCAGAAAAACTAATTAGTAATCCTTATATACAAATAGTATCATCATCCCTATTAATGGTTTTACTCGATATATTAATTGAGCCGGTAGCCATTCAGCTTGATTTCTGGAGCTGGGAAAACAACACCATACCGCTGCAAAACTATATCATGTGGTTTATTACTGCGCTTGTTATTCAATATATCTTGTACAAAATAAAGCCTTTGTTAAACATTGTTATATGTTTGGGTGTTTATATTACGCAATTAGTATTTTTCGGCATATTAAATTTGATATTGTAATGGCACTTATACTAAATATTCTTTTGTTTATTGCCTCATTTTGGTTTATGGAATTCATGGCATGGTTTACGCATAAATATCTAATGCATGGCTTTTTATGGTCGTTACACAAAGATCACCACAAAAAAGATCATTACGGATTTTTCGAGAAAAACGATGTCTTCTTTTTAATTTTTGCCGTTCCAAGTTGGTTATGTATTATGCTGGGCTTAATGTATCAGGCTTATCCTGCCGTATGGATTGGTGCAGGAATAGCTGCTTACGGTTTTGTATATTTTTTAATTCATGAAGTTTTTATTCATCAGCGCTTTAAATGGATTAGAAATATCGAGCATCCATATTTTAAAGCTATAAGGCGAGCCCATAAAATTCACCACAAACATTTGGAACAATGGCCGGGTGAATGCTTTGGGATGTTGATTGTTCCTAAAAAATATATTGAAGAAGCTAAAAAATCTAACGCTTGAGTTTTTTAGAAAGTAGATACCTTTATTTGAGCTTGTTGATTTTTTCAATAATTTATCCATTAGCACAAAGTTTTGAATGGCGCATACGCTATTTTACCAAATGGAAGCGATTATTTCCTGCAATTGTTGTTATGACATTTATTTTTATTCCTTGGGATATATGTTTTACAAAAATTGGAGTTTGGTGGTTTAACGATGATTACATAACGGGAATAAAAATATTTCATCTACCGATTGAAGAATGGCTCTTTTTTATTATTGTTCCCTTTGCCTGCATATTTATTTATGAGGTATTGATTTATTTTATTAAAAAGGATTTGCTTTATGCTATTGCGCGTCCATTTTTCACGATAATTGGAATACTACTTGTAATTGGCGCTATAATATTTTATCAAAAACTTTATCCTTTTGTAACTTTTTCGCTAACAGCTTTTGCGCTGTTTGCTATGGCATATTATAATCCGTACTGGAAAGGACGTTTTTTAATGATGTATATTGTAAGCTGGCTACCCTTTTTATTGGTAAACGGTGCTTTAACCGGAACCTTTACAAAAGGGGCTGCAGTAAATTATAATCAGGATGAAATAATAGGATTTAGAATTTTAACCATACCGATTGAAGACAGTGTATATAACTTATTAATGCTTTTAATAGTTGTAGCGGTATATGAATATCAAAACAATTCTTCAATTAAATCAACACATCGTGAATAAATTATTTGTGTTATTCTTTTATTTATGTCGGTTTGATTTTGATAATAAAAAACTTGTTCATGCTTGGTAAAAAGGGCAACTACAAAAGCTATTAATTCATTTTTTAAACGAATATCCGATTTTAAAATTTGAGCCAAATATTGCTTTTGCGCGTCAAAATTTAACAAGTTAAATTTTGAATTATTTTTTTTGATGTATAATTTAATATGTGTTAATAAAAAATCAGATTGAAATTTTATGATTGGCCTGATGCTCTTATTTTGAAAAGCTTCTAATTCAGTATATGTTTCTAAATTGGCCTTTATTTCAGGTCGGAGTTTTATTAATAAAGCATCTCTGTCGGAAGTTAAAACATTTGACATATTAACGTTTTGAAATTTTATTGTTGGAAATATTTTTTTGACGGCTACATTTAAACCTGTAATCTTCAACTAATGAAAAATTTGCATGTTTCGTTTTTCTCCCCTGCGTTCGTTTACGCCACATTTTAAATGTTGAAGGTTTTGAGTTTTTTCGCATTAATTCAATTACCTCCGCATTCGTTAAACCAAACTGATAATAAATGGCTTCAAAAGGGGTTCTATCCTCCCAAGCCATTTCTATAATTCTGTCAATATCGCTTACGCTCAATTGCTTCATGCAGGATATTCAACATAATTGTTTTCGGTTTCATACAAAGTTACTTTTAAATCTAATGATGCATCAATATGTGGGCGTAGCAATTTCCAAATAACCACCGCAATGTTTTCAGCTGTTGGATTTAGTTTTTTAAACTCTTCACAATCTAAATTTAAATTTTTATGGTCGAATTTTTCTACTATATGCTCATCAATTATATCGTCTAAAATTTTCATATCAAGCACATAGCCTGTATCGGGATTTATTTCACCTATAACTTTTACAAACAAAGTATAATTATGTCCATGATAGCTTGGATTATTACATTTTCCAAAAATTTCCTTGTTTTTATCCTCGTTCCATGTTGGATTATGCAAACGGTGGGCAGCGTTAAAACGCGAT
>CALKJP010000192.1 GCA_937995645.1 uncultured Bacteroidia bacterium | reverse complement strand
CCACCACATATCTCCTCCGGTGTGTATTAATGCCCTTACGTTATTCAACTGTAAATCGGTTGAACTCTTTGCCGGGGTACAGCCTGATAATGATGCCTGAGGCCAGTTGGATGGTCTTGGGGTTGCATTTTCAGGATTTTTTGCAAAAAGGGAAGTTGAATTATGCAGAGCAAATAATACTAAAATAACTTTTATAACTGAACCCTTAATGATGAAATAAATTAAGTCTTTAATTATGGCAGGAGCATCTTTGGCAAACAAAGAAGTTATATTCTTTAAATCTGCGCTCTTTATTTTAGAATAGCATCGTTCCATAAGCCTTAGTTTTTAGAGTAATACAATCGGTGGGATTGTTTTCTAAAGCAATGTTACGATAGTATTATTTGATATGAAATCGGAAATGAATGTTTGACGGTTGTAAATTATTAAACGGTGGCTTTTAGAGAATAAACGGCATTTTATTATAAAAATGAAAGTTTATCTAAAAATTCTTGTTTTTTGCGTCTGGATACTTCTACTTGAGAACCATCGCTCATTATAACATAACCGCCTTCGCCTCTAATATATTTTTTTAGATGATGTAAATGAATTAAATGCGAACGGTGAATCCTAAAAAAATTTTCGTTAGCAAAAAGTTCTTCATATTCTCCTAAGGTTTTAGAGGTAACTATTTTTCTGTTGCCTTCTAAAATAATGGTAGTATAATTCCCGTCTGATTCGCAACGGATAATATCTTTGAGTCTAACAAATGTTAGACCATCACCTTCGTGTAAGGCAATTTTCTTATCGGTTTGTTCGGGCTTAATATTATTTAATAAAGATAATAATTGTTCGTTTTGTATAGATTTATTCTTTTGCTTTTGTAATACACGTTGTATGGCATTCTTTAAATCATCAATATCAATTGGTTTTAAAAGATAATCAATGGCACTGTATTTAATTGCTTTGATTGCATAATGATCGTATGCCGTTGTAAAAATGATATCGAAATGTATATGATCAAATTTTTTTAATAAATCAAACCCGCTACCGTTGGGCATTTCTATATCTAAAAATATTAGTTGTGGAGATAGCTCCTTGATTAATTGATATGCTTCATCAATATTAGTGGCTTTAGCTGCAACGGTAATTTGAGGACAATATTTTTCAATAAGTTTATGCAGCGATTCTCGAGCACCTTTTTCATCATCTATGATAATTACATTTATAGCCATAATCAGTCAAATAAAGGTATAAATATTTCTACTGTTGTTCCTTCTGCTTCTTGTGTTTGTTGATTGATTTTATCAATAATATTCACGCTTAATTTATTATTTTGAAAAGAGTTTAAAATATCAAGTCGCTCTTTGGTTATCGACATTCCAACTGATTGATGCGGCTTTAAACTTTGTGCTTTAATTTCCATTGATTTTTTTCTGCCTATACCGTTATCTTCAATTGAACATTTTATAAAATCTTTTTTTTTATCTAAGCTGATTTTAAGTATTCCTTTTCTATCTTTAATATATGTTAAACCATGCCAAATGGCATTTTCTACATAAGGTTGAATAAGCAATCCGGGTATTTCATCATCGTTTTGATCAATATTTTCGGAGCATTTAATTTCATAATCAAAACTGTAATTGCAGCGTAGTTGTTCCATCTGAATGTATAATTCCAATGCTTGAATTTCGTCTTTAAGCGGAACTGTTTTTTTGCGTGAGTTATATATAATGCTTCGCATCAACTTTGCAAATTTTGAAAGATATTGATTAGCTGCTTCTACATTATTATCGGTAATAAAGTATTGAATGGAGGCTAAAGTATTAAATATAAAATGCGGATTCATTTGTGCACGCAATGCCTGTAACTCAATATCGGCAATACGTTTATGCAATTGTGTTTTTTCCTGCTCACGTTTTTTAATTTGTTTTACTCTTATAATAAAAAACAAAATAACTAAAACGGCTATAAACGAAACTAATAATATAAAAAACCAAAGTGTTTGCCAAAAAGGCGGTGAAATTTTAAAAAATACGTTGGCATTTTCTTTACTCCAAACACCTTGTGCATTCATTGCTGATACACTAAATAAATAATCGCCAGGAGGCAAAGCGTTATATTGAGCAAAGGTATTATCGGTATATATCCAGTCTTTATCAAAATCTGTCAAACGATATCGGAATTGAAACTTTTGGTTATTTACAGCACTAAATGCGGCATAATTTATTTTAATAGAATTTTCAGAATAGCTAAGTGCATAGTAATTTCCCGGCAATGTGTCTTTTTCATTAATTTTTATACCGGAAATATATATTAGTGGTGGTAGTGTATCCGCATTATTTTTTATTGAAACTGAATCTTTATTTAATGTTAAAACATCATCGTTCAGTAAATTATTTATCAGTAATGAATTATTACTATTTGTTGTTTGAACATTGTTTTTAGTTTTGTTTAATTTTTCAGATGAAAACACTTTAGGAGGAGTATAATTCGAGTATGGATTGGGGGGTAAATAAAACAACCCGGACTCAATTGAAGCAAACCATAAATTACCCTTTTTATCTCCACATATTGCGCTTATGGTCTTATTTCCAAAATAACTAAAATAGCCTCCTTGAGAAATTGTTCCCATTGGAAAACATACGGCACCACCGGCATTTAATCCAACCCAAATTTTTCCTTCATGATCTTCGTAAACACATTCAATATTTTTTTCTAAAAACGAACGACCGATAATTATGCTATCATTAAAATGTATCAGCTCTTGATCTTTTGCATACAAATATTCGCCCGACATTAATTTGATAAACGAAGCTTTAGAATAACCCTGCGATGCACTTAAATTTATTTCCTGATTTTTTTTTAAAAGCTGTACCCTTAATTTTTTATTTACAATAGCATTGCTATTACTTCCCCAAATAAATTGGTCGGGAGATAATTGTTTTACAAAAAACGATGCTCCGTTTACCCAATCTTGTTTTAGGGTTTCTACTTGAGTGAGATTTTTAATTCGAATAGTACCTCCACCTAAAATAGTTGTTACAATTACATCGCCATTGCTTTCGGAGTTTATGGTGCTGATGATACGATTGTTTAACAGTTTTAAAAAAGTTTCATTTGATGGGAGTAAAAGAAATTTTCCTTGAGTAAAATAATTTAAGCGCGAACTTGCACCAACAGCCCAAAGGCGATTAGCCGCATCAGATTGAAGTTTAATAATTTCATTTTCACTTAAACCTTGTTGTGTAAAATAGTGCGTAAATTGTTTGCCATCGTAAGATGAAAGACCTTTATCGCTTGCAATCCATAAATAGCCTTGATAAAATTTAAGATCATAAATTTTATTCGACAGCAATCCGTCTTGCTCCTGAAGCTGCTTAAATAAAGGCACCTGAGCATAAAGCACAGATACAAAACTCAGGCATATAAAAAGCAGCAAGCGAATTAACATTTAAAATGCTTTTTAGTTTAAGCCAATTTACATAAAACTTTTGTTATTACTTTGATGATACGTTTAATGGTATGATTGATTGTATAAATGGCGGTATTATTTTATTTAATGGCAAAATAAAATAATATTAAACTAAGTTGGATTTACAACTTTTTATGGCTGTAGTTAAACATTAAAAAAGCTCTCAATTTTATGAGAGCTTTTTGTTGACCGACTAGGGCTCGAACCTAGACTCTTCTGAACCAAAATCAGACGTGTTGCCAGTTACACCATCGGTCATTCAGGGCTGCAAATCTACAATTTTTTTTTATTTACAAAAAATTCGCTGCGATTTATTTGTATTTATCTTTAAAATCAACTTCCATCTCCTTTACAATATCCTCAAAATGAAAAGAGTTATAGTTTTTCAGCATCCATTCAGAAAGTAAACTTACGGGCTTATATAACAATGATTTTTGAATTAAATCATCGGGTACAAATGGGGCTTTTTCATTTACGGCATTGACAACAAACAGCAATGCACTTACAATAAAAGCAAATTTTAATGTACCAATTACGGCTCCTGCCAACTTATTTGCCCAACCCAATTTTATTTTGCCCATTACATGTGTTAACCATTTTGCCAGCAAATACACTAATAACAAAACCAATATAAAAAGCAATGCAAACACGGCATGAGGCAAATATTCACTCTCCCAACCTTGTTCAGATTTTAAATAATTACTTAAAAAATCGGTGGATTTTACCGCTGCAAAGGTTGCCAAAAGTAATCCGGCCAATGTTGAAATTTCAAAAATAAAGCCTCGGGTAATACCTTTATAAAAACCCCATAACAATGGCACTGCAATAACAATATCAATAAAATGCATGAGCGAAATTAAAAAGAATTATTACCCTTTATTTTAAATGTTTGGTCAAATAATTAACAAAGCTAATTGAACAAGCTTTATTTATATTTGCATCATGCAAAGGAATAATGAAGAATTGGAACAAAAATGGCTGGAGCTGCTTGCCAATTTAACCGAGCGATTTGGCCCAGAAATTGACCTTGAAGGATTAATTTTTTTAATAGGCATACAAGAATTAGGTAAGGGAACCATTAAACTAAACAAAGACCAAAAACTGGATGTAATGCATATTGCCATTTGCCGTTTGCTTGCTCCTTATGGTTATTACGAATTTAAAGGTGTTGATGAAGATGGATGGCCACATTACGAACGCACAGAACGATTACCTCATTTAAAACCCGAACAACAACATGATTTAATGCGCGAAGCTATTATCATGTACTTTGAACAGGAAAGTATGATGAATTAGTTTATTAGTCGTTAGTGATAACTAGTTAGTAAGCAAAAGAACAAAAGATACAAGACGAAAGATATTTTTGATTTAAGAATTAAGATTTTTGATTTATTTGTTCATTCGTTTAATTCGTAACTAATTTGTTATTTGTATGCATTTGTAATTTGCAACCTTAATACCTTATTAACTCTTTCTAACTATTTAATCTCTATCCGTTTCAACAAATCTCATTTTTACGTTATTTCGAAAGATATTTTACCGCTTCATTAAAGGCTGCATCTTCTGAAAGTATTACCGGATAATAGCCTGCATCACTGAACAACTGACGGGCAACCATGGCTTTAATTCGATTTTTAATACTATTTTTAGATTGATTAATGGCTGCAAAATCTTTTTCAATTCCTTCTTTTGCGGCAAATGAAATAAACTTATCAAACAGTTCTGCTGTAACCTGAAAACTATTATCAAAAGTTTTAAAATCTCTATATTTTTTAAATTTTTCGCGCTGGGCATCAACCAATTCAAAGGCGAACTTATTGAACACACCCGCATAAACCAGATTCATATAATATGAATTATTATTTGTTGTATCGAATGGAATAAAAATATCGGGCATAATACCTCCGCCACCATAAACTACTTTTCCTTCAGGAGTATAATATTTTAACGAATCTGGAAAATGAATACTATCGGCAGCAAACAATTCACCTCTGTTAAAACGGAGGGTTGATTCATTAAAATAATCATCATTTTCGCCATGAGTATATGGTTTTTGAATGCTTCTTCCTGTTGGAGTATAATATCGGGCAATGGTTAAACGAATGGCTGAACCATCTGGCCATGAGGTTTGCTCTTGAACTAAACCTTTGCCAAAAGAACGTCTTCCTATTATTGTTCCTCTATCATTGTCTTGAATTGCTCCTGCAACAATTTCGCTTGCCGAGGCGCTTCCTTCGTCAATTAAAATTACTAATTCAGTGTTTTCAAAATGACCGCGTTTTGTGGCATAATAACTATTACGCGGACGTGCTTTACCTTCGGTATAAACAATCATTTTTTTATCTGGCAAAAATTCATCGGCTATTTTTATGGCAGCATCTAAAAAACCTCCGCCATTACCGCGCAAATCTAAAATCATTTTTTTCATCCCTTTAGTTTTCAGATTTAATCCTTGCTCTATAAATTCGTCAAAAGTAGTTTTTGAAAAACGGCTCAACTTTATGTAGCCAATTTCGTCATTTACCATAAATGCCACATCAATGCTATGAATTGGAATGGTACCACGCGTAATTTTTACAGGAAAGGTTTTATTTAAACTTTTTCGATAAATTTCAATTTCTACTACTGATCCTTTTTTGCCACGCAGTTTTTTTACTACATCTTTATTGCTGATATTTCCGGTTATATTTTCTCCATTAACTGATATAATTCTATCTCCGGCTAAAATTCCAACTTTTTCTGATGGTCCTCCGTTAATTACATTTACAACTACTATGGTATCGTTTTGAATATTAAATTCAATTCCTATTCCTTCAAAATTTCCTTCTAAGGGTTCATTGTAGGCGGCTAATTCTTCTGCGCTTATATATTGCGAATGTGGATCTAAATCTTGTAAAAGACTTGCAATGGCTTTATTTTCAAGCTCTGAGCGAGAAATCTCATCTACATATTCCTGTTCGATGTAATTGATTAAAGAATTTAGTTTATTAAATTTTACGGCTGTAAAAAATCTGTTATTTTCCGAATTTTCAAAATTGAATTTTGATCCTATAATAATTCCAATGATTAAAACCAGCGAAAGTAAAATTGGAACTAAGGTATATTTGCGGTAATCAGGTTCGGAAGGAATCATGCAATTTGTTTTTTTAATTCATCAAAATGAAACACTTGAACACCAAAACGTTTTAAAAAATCAATTCCTTCATCGCATTTTAAACCTTTGTATGCGGCATAAGAATTTAAATAAATTACTTTTTTAATTCCTATGGTAAAAATCATTCTGGCACAAGGCAAACAAGGAGAGAGTGTAACATACAAAGTAGCTCCTTCTAAATTTACATTGTTTTTGGCAGCATATAACAGGGCATTTTCTTCGGCGTGCAAAGCAAGAGAACATCCTCCTCTCTCGCTCCGAGGACAACCTTCTTCGGGCCACTCCTGATCGCAATTATGTGTACCTGCAGGAGGTCCGTTATACCCTAATGATACAATGCGGGTATCTTTTGTAATTACGGCTCCTACTTTCATTTTTACGCAATGCGAACGTTTAGCTAAATTAACAGCTAAATCCATGTATATTTCGTCAAATGAAGGACGGGTATTTTTAATTTCTGACATATATTCTTTAACAACTTAAGCAAAATTTAGTTCCATTCCTGTGTAAAAATGGCTTATTTCATTTAATGTTTGGTAAATAGCTTCCAAATTGTTTTCAGTAACCAGTTTCATTCTAAATTCTTTAAAATGCGGAATGCCTTTAAAGTAATTGGTGTAATGTCTGCGCATTTCTAATATTCCTAAAACATTTCCTTTCCATTCAATGGATTTTTGAAGATGTATTTTTGCTGCTTCTACTCTATCTTTTATGCTTGGTTTAGGAAGTAATTCTCCTGTTTTTAAATAGTGTTTTACTTCATCAAAAATCCATGGATAACCTATGCTGGCTCTTCCTATCATAATTCCATCTACACCAAATTTATCTCTCATTTCTTTGGCTTTTTGCGGTGAATCTACATCACCATTACCAAAAATCGGAATTTTTATTCGCGGATTTTTTTTTATTTCTCCAATCAATGTCCAGTCGGCACTGCCTTTATACATTTGTGTTCTTGTTCGCCCATGAACAGTTAAACCCTTAATACCAATATCCTGCAAACGTTCTGCTACTTCGGTTACGTTTTTTGTATGATCATCCCATCCTAAGCGGGTTTTAACCGTAACCGGTAATTTTACTGATTTTACTATTTCGGCCGTCATGGCTACCATTTTGGGAATATCTTGCAAAAGTGCTGCTCCAGCGCCTTTACAAGCTACATTTTTTACCGGACAACCGTAATTAATATCAATTAAATCTGGGCATGCCTGCTCGGCAATTAATGCGGCCTCGCGCATGGAATCAATATCGCTTCCAAACAATTGAATTCCAATTGGGCGCTCGTATTCAAAAATGTCGAGTTTTTTCTTGCTTTTAGCCGCATCGCGTATCAAACCTTCTGATGATACAAACTCAGTGTACATTAAGTCAGCGCCATGTTTTTTGCACAACATACGAAAGGGAGGATCGCTCACATCTTCCATAGGTGCAAGTAAAAGTGGGAATTCTCCTAATTCAATATTTTCTATCTTTACCAAAAAGAGTTTTTTAAGTTTGCAAAGTTACAAAAAATAGCAAGGCGTTTACATGCACCAAAAAAGTACGCATATTTCTCCGGGACAACAGTTTATCATATTTATTGGTATGGCACTGGCATCGGTTACATTATTTTCGGTAATTGGCTTTGGGCTGTTATATCCTTTATTTGGAATTAACTTATTGCAAACTCCCGATATTTTATCGAAACTGGAATTGCCTCATGTACTCAAGGCCATGAAATTTTTACAATTGGTAAATGCCATTGGTTTATTTATTGTGCCTTCGCTTTTGTTTGCATTTTTAATTCATAAAAAATGTAACGACTATTTAAAATGGAACAGCGGAAGCAATGTAATTTTATTTTTGATTATACCATTGTTAATGCTGGCATCGCAACCCATTATAAATTTGAGTTCAGAGATAAACAAAAATTTACAACTTCCTGATTTTTTAAAATCATTAGAAATATGGATACAGCGTTCTGAAAATAATGCCGAAGTAATTACCAAAGCATTTTTAGCCGGTACTGATATAAATACCTATCTCTTCAATTTATTTTTAATTGCAGTAATTCCTGCCATTGGCGAAGAGTTAATGTTTAGAGGAGTTTTTCAACGCATATTAAACGACTGGACAAAAAACATTCATCTTGCCATTTGGATTTCTGCCATACTATTTAGTGCTATGCACATGCAGTTTTACGGTTTTTTACCACGCATGTTAATGGGAGCTTTGTTTGGATACATTTTTTATTGGAGTGGCAGTTTGTGGATTCCAATACTGGCACATTTTATAAATAATGCGCTAGCAGTAAGTTTACATTTCCTAATGAATAAAGGATTTGAGATTAATTTTTTAGAACAAATCGGAACAGGTAATAATGCTTTATTTTTTGTTGCATGCAGTGCAATAATAATTACCTTACTACTACTACAATTTTATTTTTTAAGAAAGAAAGATGAAACTGTTTCAGAACCGGAAGCTAAAATAGAATAAAACATCACATCAATTTCACCTTGAATTTTTCGGCCATTTTTTGCATTTGCTCATTACTTATCTGATGCGTGTTTTTATTGCCATGATAATTTTCTACCATTATTACATGTACGGTGTAATTATATTTTTGAGCAAGCGCAAAATATGGTTCCATTTCCCATTTATAGGAAAACACAATATGTACAAATATTTTTATTGCATGATTCTGCATAGCTTGTTCTACCGATTGTTCACAAGCTTTATAGGCCAAATGATTTTTTGAAAAATCGAAGTGATAGGCTCCTGTTTCGGAATTGGTAAAATAATCATCAATGGAAAAAACAGGATATTTATTATTTTCAGCAAGTAAATTTGCCAAAGTAGTTTTGCCTGCACCCGGCAAGCCGCGTATAATGATGAGATGCTTCAAGATATTTTTTACATAAATAATAAAAACTGAAAACATATACAAACCAAAAGCGGGCGCTCTAAAGAGCGCCCGCTTCACCAAACCTAAATCTGCACTATTTAACCTAAAAGTTGTTTTACAATGGCTGAGATAGTTTTACCATCGGCTTTGCCTGAAAGTTCTTTGGTAGCTACTCCCATTACTTTGCCCATATCGGCAGGCGATGCAGCACCTACCTGAGCAATAATTTGTTTTAAAGCTTCTCGTATTTCATCTTCGCTCATTTGTGCCGGAAGATATTTTTCAATTACTGCAGCTTGTGCCAATTCTACTTCAGCTAAATCCGGACGATTTTGTTTTTGATAAATCTCTGCTGTTTCTTTACGCTGCTTTACCATTTTTTGTAAAGCCTTTATTTCTGCATCAGGATTATTGGCTTCGCCCGATGTTTTTATGAGTAAAATTGCTGATTTTATTGCACGCAAGGCTTCCAACTTTTGTGCTTCTTTAGCCAGCATAGCAGCTTTTATATCTGCATTAATTTTTTCTTCTAAACTCATTTTTATTTCTTCTTAAAACGTTTAACTTCTTTTTTAAAATTAATCTACATTATCGTGAAGAAAAGAGTTATTGGGTTTTATTTCAATTTTTTTTTCATCATTTTCTGATAATGTATAGCGAGAAACTGTGGTTTCTGAAGAATGTGGCACATTATCTAATGTAACGTTTCTTCTTTTGTAAGCAGGCTCGTTTTCAAGGTCGGCAATATTTGCTGATTTTAAACGATAATTAAACTCTTTTAAGCGCATTGCTCTTTCTTTTGCTTTTTGCAATAGCTCATTTTTTTCTAACTGTGCAATTTGTTCTTTGTCTGTTAGCTCAGATTTTGTGGTTTCTGCTACCACTTTATCTGAAGAATTTATCTCATCATTTAAATCTAATACATGTACTATTTTTTGCTCATCATTTGTAATAGAAATATCTGCCTGAGGAGTTTCGGTAGTTTCAAAATTAATAATTGTATTTACAACCACGGGTTCATCAAATAAAGATAATTCCTTATCAACTTTATTTATAATATTTTCAGATTCAACAGGAGATTCTACTGTTTTTAAATATGGTTCATCTGAAATTTTATTTTCAACCGTAGGTATAGATTCAGGTTTAAGATCTATTGTTTGAACATTAATTGGTAACTGTGGTTTAACATCATTTGTCAAAGTATGCACTGTTTTTACTGTATTTACTGCTTCATTAATTCCAATATCGGTTTTTCCTGAAAATCCGGTAGCGATAATAGTAACATGAACAGTATCTCCTAATTCTTCTCGCACGCCATATCCAATTTTAACATCGGCTGTGTTTCCGGTAGCATCTTGAATAAGGTCGGTAATTTCACCAAACTCATCCATTGTTAATTCGTTGTTACCAGAAGTAATATCAATTAATACATAGCGTGCACCTTTAATATTATTATCATTTAATAAAGGAGAATTTAACGCTTGTTCAACAGCAACCATTGCACGGTTTTCACCTTGCGCAGTTCCTGATCCCATTAAAGCAACACCGCTATCTTTCATTGCTGTATAAACATCATTAAAATCAACATTCATGTGCTTAGTTAGGCTGATTAATTCAGCAATACTTTTTGCAGCATTTGTTAATACATCATCTGCTTTTCCAAAAGAATTGGAGATGCTCAAATTTCCATAAATTTCGCGCAGTTTGTCATTAGCAATTACTAACAAACAATCTACGTTTTGTTTCATATTTTGAATGCCCTCTTCAGCTTGCAGACGTTTTCTTTTCCCTTCGAACGAAAAAGGCAAAGTTACAATTCCCACAGTTAAAATTCCTAACTCGCGGCAGGCTTGCGCAACAATTGGAGCGGCTCCAGTACCGGTACCACCGCCCATTCCGGCAGTTATAAATACCATTTTTGTTCCCGATGATAAGATTTCTTTAATCTGCTCGATTGATTCAATTGCAGAATTTTTGCCTACTTCAGGAATTGAACCAGCTCCTAATCCTTGGGTAAGTGTTTGTCCTAACTGAATTTTAATTGGAACAGGACTAATATCCAATGCTTGTTTATCGGTATTGCAGATAATGAAATCTACACCTGAAATTCCTTGGCGATACATGTGGTTTACTGCATTGCTACCACCTCCGCCTACGCCAATCACCTTAATGATAGATGATTGTTCTTTTGGTAACTCAAATTGAATCATAACTTTTGTTTTTTAGGTTTGGTATTTGGTTTGGTTATTTACTTATTTAGTGTTTAAACATTAATTACTATCATCTTCGAACCATTGCTTGCTTTTATTGAATAAATTATCAAAAAAGTTCCCTCTGGTTTTTTTAGAGTGTGTAGTAACCGTGGTTTTTCTTTTTTGTTTTTCAAAATGTTCAAGTCCTTTAATTACCAATCCAACACTAGTTGCATAAATGGGGCTTGAAATATCTTCTGCACCTTTAGCTAAATGTTCACTGGGATAACCAATACGGGTATCCATTCCGGTCATATATTCAACTAATTGGCGTAGATGTTTGAGCATAGCACCTCCTCCTGTTAGAACAATACCTGCAATCATCTTTTTTTCGTAACCAGAATTTTTAATTTCAAAATATGCATGCTCTATTATTTCTTCCATTCGAGCTTGTATAATGCTGGCAAGATTTTTTACAGAAATTTCTTTAGGTGGACGTCCTCTTAATCCGGGTATTACAACCACTTCATTCTCCTGATTTTCGCTGGCAAGAGCAGAACCAAACTTTACTTTTAAAGCTTCTGCCTGTTTTTTAATTATGGTACATCCTTCTTTAATATCTTCTGTAATAATATCTCCCCCAAATGGAATTACTGCAGTATGGCGCAGAATACCGTCTTGAAAAATAGCAATATCGGTTGTTCCACCACCAATATCAATCAACACAACACCGGCTTCTTTTTCTTCTTGTGTTAAAACTGCTTCAGCAGAAGCTATTGGCTCAAGTATTAATTCAGTTAATTCAAGTCCTGCTTTTTGTACGCATTTATCAATATTTTTGGCGGCAGTTATTTGTCCGGTTACTATATGGCAGTTTGCTTCTAAACGTACCCCAAGCATACCTTTTGGAGATTTTATTCCCTGCTCATTATCTATTATGTATTCTTGAGGAAATACATGTATAATTTCTTCTCCGGGAGGTAATACTAATTTATACATGTCTTCAATAAGCATATCTATATCGTTCTGACTAATTTCTTCATCAATATTACTTCTAGTGCGAATTCCTCTGTGATGTAAACTTTTGATATGCTGACCTGCAATACCAACATTTACAAACTTAATATCTACTCCCGACTTTGCTTCTGCTTCTGCTACCGCATCGCGGATAGACTGTACAGTTTCTTCGATATTGGCAACCATTCCACGTTTTACACCAAAGGAATCTGCTTTGCCATAACCAAGAATTTCAATTTTTCCGTACTCATTTTTTCGTCCCACCATTGCTACTATTTTGGTGGTTCCTATGTCTAATCCAACAACAATTTCTGAATCCATAATTTTATTTTATTTAGAACAGATTATTTGATCTTTATATTTTAGATTAATATATTTATATTCATTCCATCCTATATTGGGTAATGCTTTTTGGTAAAACACCAAAAGCTTATTAAATTTTTCCTCCATATTTTCAGCATTTCCAAATATGATGTTATGATTTCCAACTCTCGGTATAAGTTCAATATCTCTGTCAATATTTACATATAGCTGATCTACTTGTGCATTCCAAAATGCATCTTTAGAAATAAATTCAGCAATTAAAAAAACATCGTCAATAATCGTTTTAGATGCTATGCTATCATTTTTTATTATATCATAAATTGTAACATCTGCATTGGGGGCATATTTCTCAAATATGTATCCGCTTGCAACGGGAACTCTTGCAGTATATTTGTCTGATAATGGCATAAAATAACCCAGCTTGTCTATATAATAACTTTCGCCTGACATACTAAAAACTCTGAATAAAGGAGTTCGTTGTTTTATTTCTATAATCACTTCTCCGTTTATTGTCTTATACACATGGGCATTTTCAACGGATGGATTTCTGTTAATTATTTTTTCTAATTTATGTACGTCAATTTGTCCTATTTCCTGTCCAATAAGGGTGTCGCCAATTAATTTTATCATTTCCATCACATCTTGATTGTCTATAAAAAACATTTCATTACTTTCATCAATATTAATTTCAATGTTATTGCAAGGCATTGCTTTTCGCTCATGTTCAACAAAACCAAGCAAGGCTAAAATGCCTATAGAAAGCATGATATATAAAACGATATAGGCAATTTTCTTTATCAATTTAACTGATATATTTTTTTAATCGGTTCAACTAGTTGGTCAATATCTCCTGCTCCGAATGTAACAAGGACTTCGGGTTTATTTTCATATATATATTTTAACAATGCTTCTTTTGATAGCAATTGTTTGTTCTTCAACTTCATTCTATCGAAAATCATTTGCGAGCTTACACCTTCAATTGGCAGTTCGCGCGCAGGATAGATATCTAACAAAATACATTCATCCAACATATCTAAACTTTTTGCAAAACCATCTGCAAAATCTTTTGTTCTTGAATATAGATGAGGCTGAAATACTCCTGTTATTTTTTTGTCTTTATACAATTCTTTCACACCATCAATACATGCTCTTAACTCTTCAGGATGATGTGCATAATCGTCTATATAAACATTATTTGATGTTCTAACATGAAATTCAAATCTTCGTTTTACTCCTTCAAAATTAGACAACGCTTTTTTAATCGTATCAGTTTTAACTCCTGCTTTTAAAGCAATAGCTATTGCGGCAACTGCATTTTCTACGTTATGTCTGCCGGGCATTCCAAACACAATATTTTCAATATTTAAGTCAGTAGAAACAAAATCAAAAACAAATCTTCCTTCTTCCACTCGAATATTTTTTGCTCTATAATCTGCGTCTTCGTTTATGCTGTATGTTTTTATAATTGCAGAAATATTAGTTCCTAAATTCAATCCTTTTTTAACTATAATTATACCATTAGCATTAACCTGTTGTGCAAACATGCGATATGATTCTTCCATGTATTCTTGATTTCCATAAATATCCAAATGATCAGCATCCATAGATGTTATAATAGCCATTTTTGGAAAAAGCGTAAGAAAAGAACGATCATATTCATCTGCCTCTACAACTACCAAACCTTTTTCATCTGACAATAATAAATTAGAGTTATAATTTTTAGCTATACCTCCTAAAAATGCGGCACAAGCTATTCCACTTTGCTTTATCAAATGTGCGACTAAGGTTGAAGTTGTTGTTTTGCCGTGTGTACCTGCAACGGCAATAGTTGTACTTTCTTTAGTTAATAACCCTAAGAGTTGTGAGCGTTTAACAATGCTATATTCATTATCAATAAAATAATTCCACTCTCTATGATTTTTGGGTACTGCCGGAGTTACCACTATCAGCGAGTTTGATTTATCATTTAAAATCTCAGCAGGAATTGAATTTATATTTTCATCGAAATGAATTTCAATTCCTTCTTCTTGTAATTCTTTTGTTAAAGAGGATTCTGTTTTATCGTATCCTGCAACTTTCTTTCCAAGCTTATTAAAATAACGGGCAAGCGCACTCATTCCTATTCCTCCAATTCCAAGGAAATAAAAATATTTTATGTCGTTTACCTGTATCATTTTTTATTACTTGCCAAGTTTATTACTTCTGCGGCTATTATATCAGCGGCATTGTTTAATGCCAGCTTAGATATATTTGTTGCTAACTTTTCTTTTTCGCTTTCAGAATTTATTAATCGTAAAATTTCATCTTTTAATTTTTCTTTTGCTTCAATATCTTTTACTAAAACGGCTGCATTATAATTTACAAGTGCCATTGCATTTTTAGTTTGATGATCTTCTGCCACATTTGGAGAAGGAATTAAAATACAGGGCTTTTGTACAATACATAATTCTGAAACTGAACTTGCTCCTGCTCTTGAAACTACTAAATCAGCAGCGGCATAGGCATAATCCATTTTAGTTATAAAATCAAATGCATAAATTCCTTTATCAGCATAAGGTACAACAGCTTGCTTTGCAGTTTCAAAATAATTTTTACCAGTTTGCCAAATCAGTTGTATATTATTATCTGCTAAAACAGGCAAAAGCTTAAGAATACTATCATTTATTGTTTTTGCTCCTAAACTTCCTCCAATAACCAACAATACAGGTTTATTTTCTGTAAGGTTAAAAAATTCAAATGCTCTTGGTTTCTTTCCTTCTAAATTCTGTATATCTTGACGCACCGGATTTCCTGTAAGTATTATTTTTTCTTTAGGAAAATATTTTTCCATTCCCTCATAAGCAACACAAATTTTTTGAACTTTTTTTGCCAACAATTTGTTGGTAATACCCGGATATGAATTCTGCTCCTGTATTAATGCAGGAACTCCTGCCATAGTTGCCACGCGCAACATTGGCCCACTTGCATATCCTCCAACCCCAACTACAACATCCGGTTTAAACTGTTTCAAAATTTTTCTTGCCTTCAACATACTTGATATTACCTTAAATGGGAACATCAGATTTTTTATTGTAAATTTTCTTTGTAATCCGCTTATCCAAAGTGCTTCAATTTTGTAACCTGCAGCAGGGACTTTTTCCATTTCCATTTTTCCTTTTGCTCCTACAAATAAAATCTGTATTTCGGGCATTCGCTTTTTTAATGCATTGGCAATTGCAATAGCAGGAAAAATATGTCCTCCTGTTCCTCCTCCACTTATAATTACTTTAAGCTGTTTCAAATTTCCCTCCTTTTTTATCTTCTTCTATTGATCTGCTTACACTTAAAATTATTCCAATGGCTATTCCGGTAAATAAAATAGAAGTCCCCCCTTTACTTACTAATGGTAATGGCTGACCTGTAACAGGAAATAATCCAACCGATACGGCCATATTTATAAATGCTTGTAATACTAATAATAATCCACACCCGAGCGCAAGCAGACCACCAAAAGTATTTTCAGATTTTGTTACAATTTTTATTGTTCGGAAAAGCAAGAGCATATATAATGATAATATTCCAAAGGCTCCAAAAATTCCGTATTCTTCAATTATAAATGCATATACAAAATCTGAATAAGGGTGTGGTAAAAAATTTCTTTGTGTGCTGTTGCCCGGACCTTTTCCAGTGATACCTCCTGTTGCAATAGCAATTTTGGCCTGATTAGCCTGGTAATTTCCTTCACTATTTCCACTTGAAAAGTTTTCGATACGGCTTACCCATGTTCCAAAACGCGGAACCAAATCTGGAGCATATTTTCCAACAAGTATAATCAACAATATTCCAATAATTCCAATTCCAATCATTGCTCCTAAATATTTCAAATTAACACGTCCTACATACATCAATATAAAACAAACTGCAAATAATAATGCAGCAGTAGAAAAATTTGCAGGAAGAATTAAGGTGCAAATTATAATAATTGGTAAAATAATTGGTAAAAAGGCTGATTTGAAATCCTTAATCTGGTTTTGTTTTTTAGAGAGCATTCTTGCTACATACATAATTAATGCAACCTTTGCCAAATCAGATGTTTGAAACGAAATTCCTAATCCGGGTACAACTAACCATCTGCTGGCATCATTTAAGTTTGTTCCAATAATCAATGTTAGAACAAGTAATGGAATACTTAACCAAAATGCAATTTGAGCAATTCTTGAATAGTATGTAAATTTTAATTTATGCACATAATACATTATTACCAATCCAAGAAAAACCGTAATACCATGTTTTATTAAAATGCTCATTTGATTTCCTGTTCCGCTCTTGTAGGCAAGAGTAGAAATTGAGCTATAAACCGCCAACATAGATACTACTGACAATAGTATCACTATTACCCAAATAACACGATCGCCTTTTATGTTAGCAAACCAATTCATTTAATATTTTTAACTGTATTTTTAAAAATTTCAATCATTTGCTGAGCTGAAAATCCATTAGTATTTTCAACTCCGGGAATAAAAACTATTTTGTTTATTCCATTTATTTTAAATTGAGAAGCGAGTAAAACTGCTTCTTCAATATTTTCTGTTTGCATTATTAAAGGAATATAAGAACGCAAATCAAACATAATTTGAGCACCAGGTTTACCTATATAAAACAATGCTTTACAATTTGATTTTAGAACTTCTTTAACATTATTCCAATTAGCATTTGCATCTGTTATTAAAATAAAACTGCTTGTAATTTTAGAAATAGAAGAAGCGCTGGCAGATGCATCCGCTAAAGCATCGCACATATAATCAATATTATTAACGCTTCTTACAGTTTCCATATAGTTTATTTATTATAATGCTTTAACTGCTGCTTTAAACTTATTCCCTCTGTCTTCGTAATTTTCGAATAAATCGAAACTTGCACAAGCTGGTGATAGCAATACTACATCGCCTTTTTTACCGATTCTATAAGCAACAGCAACAGCTTCTTCAGCAGATGATGTTTCTTCTATTACCGGCACAACATCTTTAAATGCCTTGATAAGTTTTTTGTTATCTTTGCCCATACATACAATTGCTTTTACTTTAGCTTTAACCAAATCTTTGAGCATAGAGTAATCGTTTCCTTTATCAACACCACCTGCTATCCAAATGATTGGCTTATCAAAACTTTCTAAAGCATACCATGCTGAATTTACATTGGTTGATTTTGAATCATTAATAAATTCGATGTCGTTGATTTTTGCAACATATTCTAAACGATGTTCGATATTTTCGAAATCGGAAAGACTTTCGCGAATTATTTCTTTGCGAATATCCAGAATACGACTTGCAATACCTGCAGCCATCGAATTATAAATGTTGTGTTTGCCTTGTAAAGCGAGTTCTTCTACTGTCATAGTTAGCGGATTATTATTTATGTTAATGTTAATTTGATTTTCATTTAGCCATGCTCCTTCTTCTAATTTGTGTATTATTGAAAAAGGATATTTTTTTGCTATAATATTTTTATCTTTTATCGCTTTTACTGTTTCAGGATCATCTGCACAAAATATAAATGCATCATCTGTTTTTTGATTTTGAGTTATTCTGAATTTTGAATTCACATAATTTTCCATCTTATACTCATACCTGTCTAAATGATCTGGTGTAATATTTAAAAGAATTGCTATATCTGCTTTAAACTTATACATGTTATCTAACTGAAAACTACTCAACTCTAAAACATAGTAATCATGACTTTCGTTTGCAACCATTGCTGCAAAACTTTTACCGACATTACCTGCTAAGCCAACATTTAAACCTGCTTTTTTTAGAATGTGATAAGTTAAAAGTGTAGTTGTTGTTTTTCCATTACTTCCTGTAATACAAATTTTTTTTGCATTAGTATATCTTGCTGCAAATTCAATTTCGGAAATAACGGGAATTTTATTTTCTTTTAATTTTAAAACCACATCTGATTTATCTGGTATTCCCGGACTTTTAACTACTTCTGATGCTGATAAAATTTCAGCTTCTGTATGCTTTTCTTCTTCAAATCTTATTTGATGTTTTAACAACAAATTTTTAAATTTATCAGCAATTTTACCTTTATCACTTACAAACACTTCATATCCTTGAGCTTTGGCAAGAATAGCCGCTCCCGTTCCGCTTTCGCGAGCTCCTAAAACAACTATTTTTTCCTTAGTGCTCATTAACGTAGTTTAAGTGTTACAAATGTTAGTATGGCTAATGTTATTCCTACAATCCAAAAGCGTGAAACTATTTTAGCTTCATGCAATCCTAATTTTTGATAATGATGATGCAAGGGCGACATTTTAAAAATGCGTCTTCCTTCACCATATTTTTTCTTAGTGTATTTGAAATAGCTTACCTGTAGCATTACAGATAAATTTTCAACTAAAAATATACCGCATAAGATTGGAATCAATAATTCTTTACGAATAGCAATTGCAAATACTGCAATAATTCCTCCCAAGGCTAAACTTCCTGTATCGCCCATAAATACTTGTGCAGGAAAAGAATTATACCACAAAAAACCAACGCAAGCTCCTACAAATGCAGCGATAAACACTACTAACTCACCAGTATTCGGTATATACATAATGTTTAAGTAATCTGCAAAAATGGTATTACCCGATACATAAGCAAAGATTCCAAGTGTAGCGCCAATTATTGCCGAAGTTCCGGTTGCAAGTCCATCTAAACCATCTGTAATATTTGCTCCATTTGAAACTGCTGTAACAATAAAAATTACAATTGGGATAAAAATTAACCATGCCCATTTTTTGTAATCATCGCCTAAAAACTTTAATAAATCTGAATAATCGAACTCGTTATTTTTTACAAATGGAATAGTTGTTTTAAGCGATTTATTTTCTTCTAAATGATAGTTTTTAGGCTGATTGGTTAATGCATCATTTTCGAAAACTGCATCATCTTGATAGGCTAATTGTGGATTGTTAAGAACTTTTTGTCTTATTACTACTCCATCATTAAAATAAAGTGTTAATCCTACTAACAAACCAATACCTACTTGGCCAACTACTTTAAACCTACCTGATAAACCTTCTTTATTCTTTTTAAAAACTTTGATGTAATCGTCTAAAAACCCTATTAATCCTAACCAAATGGTAGTAATTAACATCAATAAAATGTATATATTATCAAGACGAGCAAATAATAATGTTGGAACAATGATAGCTGCTAAAATAATTATTCCACCCATAGTTGGAGTACCTGCTTTTAAATTTTCACCTTGTAATCCAAGATTTCTAACAGTTTCTCCAATTTGTTTTTTTTGTAATATTCTAATGATACGCTTTCCGATTATTAGTGTAATAAATAATGAAGCAATTACTGCCATTGCAGATCGGAAAGAGATGTACTGAAACACTCCTGTTCCGGGAATATCTAAACTATCTAAATATTTAAACAAATAATACAGCATATTAAATAAGCTCCATGGTTTTAAATGTTTCAGTTACTACCTGTACATCGTCAAAAGGATATTTTACTCCATTTATTTCTTGATATTTTTCGTGTCCCTTACCGGCTATAAGTACTATGTCGCCACTATTCGCCAATGTACAGGCAGTTTTTATTGCTTCTCTTCTATCTGTAATTGCTAAAGTTTTTTTTGCATTTTTTATATCAACCCCTTTTTTCATTTGTTCAATAATTTTTTCCGGATCTTCTGAGCGAGGATTATCAGAGGTAAGAATTACTTTGTTGCTCCACTCACATGCAATTCTTGCCATTTCAGGGCGTTTCTGAATATCCCTGTCGCCTCCGCAACCTATTACTGTTATTATATTTCCATTATCAGATACAATCTCTTTTATTGTTTTTAAAACATTTAGCAATGCATCGGGAGTGTGAGCATAATCAATAACAGCCGTAATATTATTTTTTGATTTTACATACTGAAATCTTCCTTCTACCGAATTAAGATTACTGATTGCTGTTAAAACTTTTATTTTATCTTGTTTTAAAAGCATTGCACAAGAATAAACAGCAAGTACATTGTATGCATTAAATCTTCCAATCAGCTTTGTCCATACTTCCTGACCATCTATATTTAAAACTAATCCGGTTAGATGGCTTTCAATAACTTTTGCTTTAAAATCAGCATCGGCAAGTATGCTATATGTTTTTTTTACAGCTTTTGTATTTTGCAGCATTATCCAAGCATTCTTATCATCTCGGTTTACCAAAGCAAAAGCATTGGAACTAAGCATATCAAAAAAACCTTTTTTAGCTTTTATATAATTATCAAATGTGCCGTGATAATCTAAATGATCATGAGTAATATTTGAGAAAATGGCTACTTTAAATTCTAAACCGGTAATTCGATGTTGTACCACTGAATGTGAACTCACTTCCGTAAAACAATACTTACATCCTGCATCAACCATTTGTCGTAATAACTTATTCATTTGAATTGCATTAGGAGTAGTATGTGTAGAAATTATTTCTTGATTATCTATTTTATATTTTATGGTGGAAATTAATCCGCATTTATAACCCAACAACTTGAATAAATTAAACAACAATGTAACTGTTGTTGTTTTTCCATTTGTTCCGGTTACACCAACAAGGGTTAATTGTGATGAAGGATTATCATAGAAATTGGAAGCTATATAGCCCAATGCAGCAGTAGAATCTTTAACTTTTACATAGGTAATATTTTCATTTAATTCTACCGGAAATTCTTCACACACTATAGCAATAGCCCCATTTTCAATAGCTTTTGCTATAAATGCATGTCCATCGGTTTGTGTCCCCTTAATGGCAACAAATAATGAATAATTTTTAACAGTTCTTGAATCAGTGTGCACATCGTTTATGGCAATGTGTGTAGAACCTGATACTTCAAGCAATCCTGTTTTGTATAATATGTCTTTAAGTAACTTCATTAAGATTAAGCAAGTTCCAGTATTATTATATTTCCTTTTTGCACAGACTGCCCCGGTGGAATAGATTGATTTTTAATCACACCTTTACCTACAACCTTTACTAATAATCCTTTATTTTCAAGAATATAAACAGCATCTTTTAAGCTCATGCCAATAACATTTGGAATAACTCCTGATGTAATTGTCAAATTCTGAATTTCAATTTCATTTTCTTTGGCATTTGTCTTAACCCAATTTTCGTTTACTCTTCCATGTGCTTTCACATTAAGTTTATTTAGTACTACAAGCAAATCTTCTTTGCTTCCGTTTTTTGATATCGGCGTTACTGCAAGATTTTTTTCAATTGAAAGCGGAGGATGAATTTTTAAGTTGGTTGCATAAACTTTATCTGCAATCTCTTTAAAAATTGGTCCGGCTACCAGATTACCATAATAAACATTATTAGAGGGAGCATTTACAACTACTATGCAACTGTATTTTGGATTATCAGCCGGAAAATATCCGCAAAAAGATGCCTGATAGCTTACTTTTGATTCGTATTTATAACCATATTTATCGTTAGCTATTTGTGCTGTGCCTGTTTTTCCGGCTATTTTATAAGTAGCATTTTTAAGGTTAGAAGCTGTTCCGTTTTCAACCACTCCCTCCAGCATTTTTTGTGCTTTTTTTACGGTTTCTTTAGAGCATATAGATTCTGAAATTACCTGAACAGGCATTTTCTTTATTAATCGTCCATGCTTGCGAATTTCTTTTACAAAAATGGGTTTTATCATTTTTCCGTTATTTGCTATTGCATTATAAAATGTAAGAATCTGTAAGGGGGTTAATCGGCTTTCGTATCCAATTGACATCCAAGGAAGGGTAGTTCCATACCAGTCTTTATCTTTTGGCTTTTTAATACGTGGTGCGGCTTCGCCTGAAATTTCTAAATCAAGCGGTTTATGAATATTAAATTTATAAATACGGTCGATAAACTGTTGTGGATTTTTCCCATAAAATTTCTGAATTAATTTTGATGTTCCAACATTAGATGAAACTTCAAAAACTCGCTGTACAGAAATTTTACCATATCCTCCTTCGTGCGAATCTTTCATTACACGATCATAAAACTGAACCTGTCCACCTTGTGTATCAACCGAATCGTCTAAATCTAAATAACCATCTTCCATAGCAGCAACTAAGGAAATCAGTTTAAATGTTGATCCCGGCTCGGTACTTTCTCCTATTGCATAATTATAGTTTTCTGAATAAGTACCATCAGGATTGCGTGACAAATTTGCTATCGCTTTTACCAATCCTGTTTCGACTTCCATCAGCACAACACAGCCATGATCAGAATTATGTTTTATTAATTGTTTCATCAGTGCATGCTCTGCTACATCTTGAATATTAATATCAATAGAGGTGTATAAATCTGCTCCATCTTCCGGTTCAACTTCATTTTCATCGTTTACCGGCATCCAAACTCCGCCGGCTATTTTTTGCATCAGTCGTTTTCCGCTTGTTCCTCTTAATACTTTATCATAGGCTCCTTCTAAACCAACCGGTTTTTGACCTTCACGATCATAACCGATTGTTCTGGCTGCTAAAATTTTAAATGGTCGAGCACGTTCGTTTTTTTGAACATATAAAAATCCGCCTTTATATCTTCCTTTTCTGAAAATTGGAAATTCGCGAAGCTTTTTCAGTTCCAGATATGTTACTCTGCGTTTAATTAAATGATAGCGCTCACCTGCTTTGCGAGCACGCTCCAGCTCCAGCTTATATTCTCTTGCCGATTTATCTTTAAATAAGTTGCTTAATTCTATAGCCAATGAATCTATACCTTTTTTAAACACATCATCAGTTAATGCTTCTGCTTTTAAATCCATCCTAATCTCATACGTTGGAAGAGAGGTTGCTAAAAGGCTTCCGTCATCAGCAAAAATATTTCCACGCAAAGCATCTATGTTTTTATATGCCAGTGTTTGCGATTCTGCCATGGCAATCCAATATTGCCCCTGAACAACCTGAATACGGAATACCTGTACCAATATGGCAATTCCAAACAGTAGGAAAAAACCGTACATTAAGTACACTCGCTTTAATATGTCGCGCTTAATATCCACTATTCGTTATCTTTTTTACTTACGATTATTTTTTTGGGCGGAGTAACAGATTCTTTAATGCCATAAGGCTCTAATGCTCTTGCAACTTCAGACTGCTTACTCCTAAACATGAGTTCTGATTTAGTACTTATATATTCAGAGCTTAACTCTTTTAATTCATTATTCACATTGTTCAATGCCCTTACCGTGTCTTCTGCATAATAGCCATTGCTTATGTAAACAATAGCCAGAAATGAGAGGAACAAAAAGTAAGGAACTGTTTTTATTACACTTTCTCTGGTAAAAATATTGCCGGTAACAATATCACTTAGAAGTTTAAATACTCCCGATGTTGCTTTACTTGTATCTTTTGCCTTATTTTCTTTTGGCTTCTCTTTAAATTTATTCATTGATCAATCAATGATTTTTTCTGCTATTCTTAGTTTTGCGCTTCGTGCGCGGTTATTCTCTTGTATCTCTTCTTCCTTGGGAAGAATTGGTTTTGTATTTATAAGTTTAAATGGTACTTGTGCATTTCCATAAAAATCTTTTTCAATCACTCCATCAAAATTTCCTGACTTCATAAAATTCTTCACATATCTGTCTTCAATAGAATGATAGGAAATAACTACCAGTCTTCCTCCTTTTTTTAATACTTCTAAACTTTGTTGCAACATCGATTTCAATTCTTCTACTTCGTTATTTACTTCTATTCTTAATGCCTGAAATAATTTTGCAAAAAACTGATGCTCTTTGGGTTTAAATGCCATAGGCGCAAGCAATTCTTTCAACTGACTTACCGTTTCAATCTTTTGCACTGCTCTTGCCTGTACTATTTTTGAGGCTATTCTTCCTGCATTATATAATTCACCGTATTCAAAAAACAATCGTTTTAATTCCTGCTCATCGTAATTATTTAAAATATCTGCTGCCGTTTGTCCTTTTTTTCTGTTCATTCGCATATCCAAACTTGCATCAAAGCGAATAGAGAAACCTCTTTCTGCTACATCAAACTGATGCGATGAAACTCCTAAATCAGCCAATATTCCATCAACAGGAACAGCGTTGTAGAGCTTTAACATTTTCCGAAGATTTGAAAACGTTTCAGAGATGAAGGTAAATCGCTCATCTGCCAGTGCGTTTTTTTTAGCATCTTCATCTCTGTCAAATCCATACAATTCGCCATTTTTCAAATGCTTCATTATCTCGCGCGAATGACCGCCTCCTCCAAATGTTACATCAACATACTTTCCGTCAGGATTTATTTTTAAACCCTCTATACATTCATGTAAAAGAACGGGAACATGATACTTACTCATCTGCAGAAAAATCTATATCGCCCATCACATCTTCCGTAAGCGATTCAAAATCTACATCTGCCTCTTGCATGGCTTTTTCGTATGCTGCTTTATCCCAAATCTCAATTACGTTTGATGATGACAGCATTACAATATCTTTTGTGATAGAAGCATAACCCAACAAATCTTTTGGAATTAAAAAACGTCCTGCATCATCTAACTCTACCAGCTTAATTCCGTCTTTAAATTTTCTAATCCACAACTTATTTTTCTTAACAAATGGATTTAGCTTAGAAATTTTCTTCTCTACATTTTTCCACTCCTGCATTGGATACAATTCCAAACACTTATCAAACACACTTTGCTTTATAACAAACCCATCGCTTAGCACATTGGCCAACTGCTTTTTAAATGCTGCAGGAAGCATTACTCGCCCCTTTGCATCTGCCGTACAATCGTATTTTCCGATGAGATTAATCAATTCTAAATTTCTTTTATGCTGTAAAAATATGTTATTTTTTACCACTTTATTTCACTTTCTACCACTTTTTACCACTTTTGTTGAAAACTTTTTACGCCCCAATTTCAATTAGGTTACTTAAAAGGCTTAAAAATTGCGCCTTAGATAAATTTTACACCTACCAATTAGGCCTAAGTAAAACAGGAATTAAACAGCTAAATGTTAATGAGTTGATTTTTTATTAAAACCTCCCTGTTAATGATTTTTAAAATGTGTATTGTGTATTTATTAAATTTCATGTAGGTTTGAGAACGATACAGAGCTTAGTAAAATCATGGATTTAGAAATAAAAAAAGAATATACTTTTGAATATATTGAAATTGGTAAAGGAGAGCCAATAATATTGTTACATGGACTTTTTGGAGCTTTGAGCAATTTTCAAGATGTAATTAAAAAGTTTTCTCCAAAATACAAAATTCTAATTCCATTATTACCGATTTATACTTTACCTGTGTTAAATACCAATGTAAAAGCATTGGCAAAATTTTTACATGATTTTATAGAATTTAAAAACTTTAATAAGGTAAACTTATTAGGTAATTCACTGGGCGGACATGTAGCCTTGGTATATACCAAAGACAACATGCACAAAGTAAACACCATGATACTTACCGGAAGTTCCGGATTATATGAAAATGCTATGGGGGGCACTTTTCCGCGTAGAGAAGACAAAGAGTTTATTCGAGTAAAAGTTGCATATACATTTTACGATCCCAAACATGCAACTGACGAATTGGTTGATGAAGTATATAGCATAGTTAACGACAGAGGTAAATTAATTCGCATACTTTCACTTGCTAAATCAGCCATTCGTCATAATATGGCAAACGATTTAAAAAACTTTACTATTCCGGTTTGCTTAATTTGGGGCAAACAAGATACTATAACTCCACCGGAGGTAGCAGAAGAATTTCACAAATTATTGCCAAAATCAGATTTATTCTGGATTGACCAATGCGGCCATGCTCCCATGATGGAACAACCGGAGCAATTTAACAGCATTTTGGAAAAATGGCTGGAAGGTAAAGTTTAACTTCTTATAGTTCTGTATTATTTATCTCGGTTTTTAGTCAAAATGTCTAAACAGAAACATTAATAATAGCTATAAATTCCCTACTCATTTATTATTGTTATTTTAGCTTCATTAAACATAAGCTAACATGCAAATTAAATCAGCCGTATTTGTAAAAAGTTCTTCCGATGTAAAAGATTGTCCTAAGCCCAATTTGCCGGAATTTGCTTTTATTGGCCGCTCCAATGTTGGCAAATCTTCGCTTATAAATATGCTATTACAAAAAAAAGACTTGGCTAAAACATCTGCAACCCCCGGTAAAACGCAACTTATCAATCATTTTTTGGTAAACGATGTAATGTATTTTGTAGATTTGCCCGGGTATGGTTATGCTAAGATTTCTAAAACCATAAAAAAGAACTTTGATAAATTGATAAGCGATTATATATTGAAACGTGAATCGCTTATGTGCACCTTTGTTTTAGTAGATATTCGCCACGAACCACAGCCCATTGACATAGATTTTATTAACTTTTTAGGAGAGAATGAAATTCCGCTGGCAATAATTTTTACCAAAGCAGATAAATTAAAAAAGGGTGAAATAAGCCGAAATGTTGAATTTTATAAAAGAGAGCTATCCACTTACTGGGATGAATTACCAACACTTTTTATCACTTCTTCCGAAAAGAAAACCGGAAGGGAAGAACTAATGTACTTTATAGAAGAAAGCTGCAAAGCTTTCAAGGTATTTTAGATAGTTTGCTAAATTTTTTTGCTAAAATTAATACCCAAAAAATAAGCCCATCAAGAAAATTTGATGGGCTTATTTTTGTATATGCTTAATTAAATATAAGTATTATCGTATTAAGTTTACATGACCTGTTGTGCTGTAATCTTTTCCTGATAAAGTTTCAGCTTTAAGGATAAAGAAATAAGTACCATCCGGACATTGTACCCCTGCAGTTGTTCTACCATCCCAGCGAATTTCGGGAGCCGTGGTTTCCCATAATTTTGTGCCCCAACGGTTGAATATTTCAATTGAAAATTCTTTCATTCCTGTATTTGGAATATAGAACCAATCGTTAATTCCATCGTTGTTAGGAGAAAACACGTTAGGTATAATAATACCTTCTTCTATTCTTAAAGTAATTCTGGCTGTATCAGTACATCCAAAACTATTTTGAACTATTTGTTCAATTTCATATTCGCCTGCTAAAGGGAAGTTTTGTGTAGGATTTTGCAAGGTTGATGTATTTCCATTACCAAAAGTCCACTGCCAGCTGGTAGCACCGGAACTGGTATCAATAAAGGCTACTATTTGGTTTAACGGGCCATTAGAAATGGTATCAAATCCAGCAATTGGTGATGGGATAAAAGTTATTGTAAATAATCCGGATGAGGTAGAAGAACATGAACCGGAAGGCGAATTTTCAATTACGCTCAATGTTCCGGAAGTAATACCGCTATTCCAATTTACAGTAACCGATTGAGTGGTAGAATCACCAACAATTGTACCTCCTGAAACTGTCCATGTATAGGTTGAGCTTGGATTACCGCTTGCAGTATAAACAACAGCCGTAGAACCACCGCAAACCGAAGTATCGCCACTAACAGTTGGTGCTGTTGGTCTTTGTTCGCTTAATATGTAGGCATCGTTGGGAACGGTTAAGAAATTTTGCCATAAAACTTTTCTTACAGATGGCTGTGCTCCAATGCTTGAAGCAGTAACAGCTCCCATATCTGTCCATTGATTAGTAGGTTGATAATTGGCCATATTAGCCCAAGTTCCATCATTTGCAGTTACATAAGCTATATTAATATCGGCAAAAGCTGCAGCTCCTGTTCTATTAATTTTATGATACCAATTTGGATTAACAATACAGGTTTGTGCATCAAGTTGAGTTCTGTTTAATCCATCCAAATTTGGGTCGTTATTTACAAAACGCACAGTAAATATCGAATTAGCATTTGGATTCAATTCTACCGGACGATAACGTGTAGTTACCAAACTTGAACCTGTAGGAAAAATATACGCTTGGTTGGCATTTACAACTCGCGATAAACTTCCATTTCCTAAGCTGCTTACAAATCCTTCGGAACCGGGCACTGTGTTATTAGTAATTGCTGTAACTGCAGGATTAGTAACAAACATGGTATTAGCATCAGTTGCTAGTTCTCTGTCGTTTAATACTAATTGACCGGCAACGGTTGCATCTAAAGTCATACGCTTAATTCTAGCAGCACCTGTTCCTGTACCGGTAAGTGTTAAATTATTAAAAGTAGTATTTACAGTTCCTGTAATAAGTTGGGTAGCTGTAGAGCTATATAATTCTACATTGCTTGATGTACCGGCATTAAATGTTGCATTATTGACAAAATCTTGTTCTACTCTAAGCGTACCATTATCGTTAAAAACCGAACCGTTTTGTAATGTAATTGTTCCCGGATTGGTACTGTTAGCAATAGTAATGGTACCTGTATTAGTAAAATCAGCTGTTGCCCCATCATTTGTTAAATTTCCGTTTATACGAAAAATAGTAGCGGAACTAACAACTAATGCTCCATTATTGAAGAAAGTAGTTTGTGCAGCTAACGGATAAGAAGACAATAGTAATAGTGAAGAAACTGCTGAAATGTAAAATTTTTTCATAATGATTGCTTTTGTACGGTAAGCAAATTTAAAAAAATTTTAAGAACTACCAAATTTTAACTAATAATTTTTTTGAGATGGATTCTCATAACTAATCCCCATTTTTTCGGCAAAATAATCGCAAAAATCGCGCATATCTCCTACCATTTTATCTTCTTGGGTTGATTTCATAAGGGTATCGGTCATGGTTAGCAGGGTTTGATGAAAAAATATTTTCATTTCATTTATAGTCATATCTTTTGTCCATAAATCTATTTTAAGTGTATTTTTATCTTTAGCGTCCCAAAGTGATAAAAACATGGCTTTTACTTCTTGCTTTTCCTTTACAGGAGCATCACTTGCTATCCAATGAATTTTATCAGGAACGTTATTTTCATCTAATTGTATTTCCAGCTTGATTTCTGTTTGTTTCATAAAAAGGTAGTTTATGGTTTAAATTTCGATTGTTTTAAAATGCTTTTGGCATCGGTATTTATTAAGGCTTGTAAATCTATTTTATTTTGCTTTTGCATGTAAGCCTTTACTATCATCCATCCCATCCATGCTGCTGTTCTTGAAGGAGATTCTCTGGGGAAACCGGGAGTAAATGGTCCATCATTTAAGTATTTCATAATATCTTTCGAAATGGTTGAATAGAGTAATTTATTATCTACCCAATGCGCCCACATATTTATTCGGTTTTCTTCACACCATTTCCATTGTTCCGGTGTGTAACCTATAATTACATGGTCATCTTTTTTTGGCATTAAGGCTTCTGTAATAAAGTATATTTTTCCTGCATTAATCATCTTTGTAAGTAATTCTTCATTTTCTGATTCTTCAAAAAATTCGGTTTGAACCCATGATTTAACGGCTTCTGTAACCAGATGAGTTGAGTCCATCATTTCGGCTTTGTAGAGCGGGAAACCTATAAGGGCATAATACTTGTAATTTTTCCCCATAAACATTTCTAATCCTATTCCCAAAACACTATCAGCTGCTAGTATGGCATAGTTATATCCAGTTATACAAGGAACAATTTTTGGGATATGTTTGTTAGGAAAATAATATTTATAATAATTGAATGCTTCTGTTAATGCTTGTTTATAAGGACTAAAGTCTTGGTATAAAGTATATGCATCTTTAAACGATTGGCGCATATCATTATCGTTACGAAACATGCTCAGGTTATTATAAAATGATGCCATTGAAGTATCACCAATTTTAATAATTCCTCTAAAATAAATATCCGCAAAACTCGAAAGTTCATTATAAATAAAACCTACTGATTGCTCAACAATATCATCCTCTACTTTAAAAACTGCAGAATCAAGTCTGAAAACCGAAAGCTCTACTCCATTCTCGGGAACAGGAATATTCCATTTTTCTTCTTCGCGGCAGGAAAAAAATAAAAGAAAAAACAAACAATTAAGTGTTATTAAATAGTTATTGTTCATCCGTTTTATATTCCGTACTTTTGTTAAAATTGAAGACTCAAAGGTATAAACACTTAGCAATATTTACTAAAACGATCTTAACTATGAAAAATTTGAAACTAGTTGCTATTTCTTTTTTATTGGTATCATTTTATGCTAAAGCACAGGATGAAGGGAACAGTTATAAAACTTTTCGATTTGGATTATCTGTTCAACCAAATTTATCATGGATGAAAGTAGATAGCAAAGATTTTGAATCAAATGGAATTAGTGCAAAATTCTCTTATGGATTATTGGCAGAATATGCTTTTGCTCAAAACTATTCATTGGGTACAGGTATTCAAATATTAACTACAGGGGGGCGCGTAAATTATAAAACTCCTGTTTATTTTCAGGAAGATGGAAGAATAGAAATTAATGGCTCTAACTTTTTACTTGGCAAAAGAACGTATGGTACACAATATTTAAATATACCCATATCGTTAAAAATGCGCACCAACGAAATTGGCTACATGACTTATTTTGCACAATTTGGATTAGATGCAGGCTTTAAAACAAATGCTAAGGCGAAAGATACCGGTTCAGATAATGTACCTGTTACAAATCCTGCACCTATTCCGGGTAATACCACTACTAAACACAATATTACTACTGATGTAAACTTTTTCAGATTAGCCCTTAATATTGGTGGAGGAGCAGAATACAATTTAAGCGGGAATACCTCTTTCATTTTTGGTATAAATTATAGCAATGGCTTTGTAAATGTTTTAAAGAAAAATTCTGCCCAAATAAAAGTTTCTGATAATAATGCACCTTTTGGTTTGGGAGGAGAATTAAAACAAAATGCAAGAAGCCACTTCATTGGTTTAACGGTTGGTGTTTTGTTTTAGAACTAGAACATAGTTAAACTAAAAAATGAAAATAGCGCTGGCGCAACTCAACTATCAGGTTGGGAATCTGGAATACAATACTCAAAAAATAATTGCAACTGTACAGGATGCAAAAAAACAAAAAGCAGATATTGTTGTATTTGCTGAGTTGGCTTTGTGCGGGTACCCGCCTTTAGATTTACTGGAGTTTGAAGAATTTATAGACAATAGCGAAAAATCTATTTTAGCGATTGCGCATGCATGCAGCGATATAACAGCTATTGTAGGTGCTCCTTCGCGAAACAAAAACAAATTTGGCAAAGCACTTTTTAATTCCGCTTTTGTTTTAAATAATGGTAAAATAACCGACACCTACCACAAGGGACTTTTGCCCAATTACGATGTTTTTGACGAATTCCGATATTTTGAACCTGCTGCCAATTTTAAATGTTTAAACATTAATGATACAAAAATTGCATTAACCATTTGCGAAGATTTATGGAACACAGGAGAAAAACCGATGTACTCCTTTTCACCCATGGATGAACTTTTTAAAGAACAACCTCAATTAATTATAAATATTGCTGCATCGCCCTTTTCAGTTAAACATCATCTGGAGCGCTTAACGGTTTTAAAAGAAAACAGTAAAAAGTATCAATTACCCATTGTATATGTTAACCATTGCGGCACTCAAACAGAATTAATTTTTGATGGGGGCTCTTTGGTTTTAAATAACAAAGGACAACTTTGTGAACAGCTTCCCTTCTTTAAAGAAGAAATCAGAATAATTGATACGGAAAATCTTATAGCCAAAGAAGACATAACTATTCCTTCTAAAGCTGAATTGCATTATAATGCTCTTGTTTCCGGCATTAAAGATTATTTCCAAAAGATGAATTTTAAACAAGCGATACTTGGCTTGTCGGGCGGTGTAGATTCTGCATTGGTATTGGTTTTAGCAACCGTTGCTTTAGGTGCTGAAAATATAAAAGCAATTTTATTGCCTTCACAATTTTCGAGCGATCATTCTGTAAATGATGCCAAACAATTAGCCCAAAACTTAGGCTGCCCTTACGAAATAATTCCAATTGCCCCTGCTTTTGAAAGCATAGAAGAAAGCTTGAAACCATACTTTAAAAACTTACCCTTTAATATTGCCGAAGAAAATATTCAATCGCGATTAAGAGGATTACTATTAATGGCACTGTCGAATAA
>CALKJP010000191.1 GCA_937995645.1 uncultured Bacteroidia bacterium | reverse complement strand
ACGCTTGCAGCTAATTAAAATATATCCATTTAAAGATGAAGATTTAATTGATACACTTAAAAATCGCTTCAGATTAAGCGATGAACGTGCAGAGCGTATTGCATTTTTGAGCGATGGAAGCATGTTATCGGCTTTGGAATTGGCACAAATGGATGGTGAAGATGCCGATAATGAATTTTTAAACTATTTTATTGAGTGGATGCGCATGTGTTGGAGTGTTTCAAAAAAAATTGAAGAGATGAAGAATGTTTGTAAATGGGCAGAAAAAATCGGTTCGATAAGGCGGGAGCAACAAAAGAGCTTTTTAAAGTATTGCTTGTATTTAATCAGGGAGTCAATGATGATGCAAAGTGGGGTAAATTCTTTGGTAAAACTAAGCGAAAGGGAATTAGATTTTATTAAAAAATTCGCACCATATATAAATATTAAAAACTCTCTGCTATTTAATGAAGCATTTAACAACGCTTACAATGCAATAGATAGAAATGCATCGGGAAAAATTCTTTTCCTTGATTTATCTTTTAAAGTTATGAAAATGTTGCGTGTAAAAGCGTAAATTCGTGGCTTATAATTTAAAAAACATAAAAAAATACAGAAAATCAAAATATGGGATGTAGCGGATGTTCTTCAGGAAGAGGTTGTAATACAGCTGCCAAAAGTTTGCCCGGAGGCTGTAAAAACAATGGCTCCTGCGGTATCGGAGGTTGTAATAAATTAGGAGTTTTCGACTGGCTTGCAGGCATGGAATTACCACATGGTCAAAAACCTTTTGATATAGTTGAAGTTAGATTTAAAAATAGTCGTAAAGAATTTTACAGAAATACCGAAGGAATCGAATTAAATGTAGGAGATGTGGTTGCTGTTGAATCTGCTCCGGGTCATGATATTGGAGTAATATCGCTTACCGGAGAACTTGTAAAAATGCAAATGAAAAAGAAGGGTATAGCCTTCGATTCTCCTGAAATAAAAAAAGTTTATCGCAAAGCAAAGCAAAGCGATATTCAAAAATGGCAGGAAGCGCAGAGTCTTGAATTTGAAACCATGCACAAAGCCCGCAAAATAGCCGTTGGACTTGGATTACAAATGAAATTAAGCGATGTGGAATATCAAGGAGATAAAACAAAAGCTACTTTTTACTATACTGCAGATGACAGGGTAGATTTCCGCGAGCTAATTAAAATACTTGCCTCAGAATTTAAAGTACGCATAGAAATGCGCCAGATTGGTGCACGTCAGGAAGCAAGCCGCTTAGGAGGTATTGGCTCATGCGGAAGAGAATTATGTTGTTCTACCTGGTTAACCGATTTCAGAACAGTAAATACATCAGCAGCACGCTATCAACAATTAGCATTAAACCCATTAAAGTTAGCCGGACAGTGCGGTAAATTAAAATGCTGCTTAAACTATGAGTTAGATAGTTATTTAGATGCAATAAAACATATTCCAATGAATGATGTGAAGCTGGAAACAGAGAGAGGAATTGCTTTTCATCAAAAAACCGATATTTTTAAACGCATTATGTGGTATTCTTATACCGATGCCCCCGAAACATTTATCCCTTTAACCATTGAAAAAGTTAAGGAAATAATGGAAATGAACGCAAAAGGTAAAAAACCTGCTGATTTACAAGGGCATCAAATTATACAACAAGAAAAAGAAGTACTACCTGATTACGAAAATGTTGTTGGTCAGGACAGCATTTCACGTTTTGATGAGCATAAACAAAATAATAAAAACAAAAAGCCTCATCAACAAGAAGGTCAGAGACAAGCCGTAAACCACAATCAAAAAAGCAGTAAACCTAAGAGAGCAAATAATAATAATTCTAACAGAAAAAAAGGCAATGCAAAATAAAGCATTTGTTAGTATAATATTTTATGTTTTGTTATTGCTTGTTTCATGCGATGATAAAAGATTTTACGAAAAAAATCTTTCCATCAAAAATGAAGTTTGGAATGTAAATGATAAACCTTTTTTTGACGTAGAAGTAAAAGATACTATACGGTTATATAACTTTTACATCAATTTACGAAACAGCTCCGCATACGAATACAGTAATATTTATCTCTTTCTAAACACCTATTTCCCAAATGGAGAACAATCAAGAGATACTATTGAGTGTATATTAGCAGACCCAAGAGGATATTGGCTTGGAAAAGGTACAGAGATTATAGAACATCAGATACTTTTTAAACGCGGAGTACGTTTTCCAATGGCGGGAACTTACCGTTTTGAATTTGAACAAGCCATGCGAAAAGACAATCTGGAAGATGTGCTCGATATCGGCTTAAGAATAGAATATGTTAATTAGATGTTATAACAATGAAATCATCAAATTTTAAAAAATATATTTTATTTTTCTGGGCAATAGTAATAATCATTGCAATTACCCCGGTACTTGTAATGATAATGGTATCTTGGGGAGTATTTGGACCTTTGCCAAGTTTTGAAGAATTAGAAAATCCTAAAAGTAACTTAGCCAGCGAAATTTATTCCGAAGATAGAAAAATGATTGGGAAGTACTACATTCAAAACAGAACAAATGTTACCTACGACCAAATTTCTCCTTACGTAGTTCAAGCACTTGTAGCTACTGAAGATGCCCGATTTTTTTCACACTCAGGAGTAGATTCAAAAAGCTTAGGGCGCGTAATGATAAAAACATTATTAGGAGGCGATCAAAGCTCAGGAGGAGGTAGTACCATTACTCAGCAACTTGCGAAAATGTTATTTCATGATAAGCCTGCAAGCAAGCTGGAACGTATTTCGCAAAAATTAAAAGAATGGGTAATAGCTGCTCAGTTAGAACGCTTCTATACAAAAGAAGAAATTATTACGATGTATCTAAATCGCTTTGACTTTATCAACAATGCAGTAGGTATAAAATCGGCAGCACGAATTTATTTTAATACAAGCCCCGATTCTTTAAATATTATACAATCGGCCATGTTAGTTGGTATGTGTAAAAATCCTTCGTTATTCAATCCGGTAAGAAGACCCGAAGAAACAAAACAAAGACGCAATGTAGTATTATCACAAATGACAAAATTTAAAAATCCGGCAACCAATAAGCCATACCTCGATAAAGAAGCCTATGATACCCTAAAAGTTAAAGAACTCGAATTAAAATTTACCAAAGAAGATCATAAAGAGGGTTTAGCAACTTACTTTCGCGAATTTATGCGAGGAGAATTAATAAAATGGTGTACAGAACACAAAAAAGCTGACGGAACTCCATATAACCTATATAAAGATGGATTAAAAATATATACAACCATTGATTCACGCATGCAAAAATATGCCGAAGAAGCCGTTAGCGAACACCTGTCACAATTGCAAGAAGAGTTCTTTAATCACTGGAAAGGAAGAAAAGAAGCCCCTTTTTATCGCTTAACAGAAAAAGAAATTGAACAATTAATGATGCAGGCAGTTAAGCGTTCAGATAGATATCGAGCCATGAAAGCCAATGGAATTTCACATGATGAAATCATAAAAACGTTTCATCAAAAAATAGAAATGACCGTGTTTACCTGGAAAGGAGAAAAAGACACCCTAATGAGCCCTTGGGATTCTATTCGTTATGCCAAACATTTTTTACAAACCGGCTTTATGGCTATGGATCCACATAACGGGCATGTAAAAGCATGGGTAGGCGGAATAAATTATAAACATTTTCAATACGACCACGTTAAGCAAGGTAAGCGACAAGTAGGATCAACATTTAAACCGTTTGTATATGCATTGGCTATGCAAGAAATGTGGTCACCTTGCTACGAAGTTCCTAATGTTCCGGTAAGCTTTGAATTGCCAACCGGACAAGTTTGGACACCCAAAAATTCCGATGGAGTATATGGAGGAATGTTATCTTTAAAAAAAGGATTAGCAGGATCTGTAAACACCATAACAGCATATATTATGAAACAATTCGGACCCCAAGCAGTAGTTGATTTGGTTCGTAAAATGGGAGTTACCAGCCCAATAGATGCCGTACCTTCCATCTGTTTAGGAACAGCCGATTTATCTGTATATGAAATGGTAGGAGCCAACGCAACCTTTGCCAATAAAGGCGTTTGGATCGAGCCAATTTATATAACTAGAATAGAAGATAAAAATGGGAATATAATAGAAGAATTTATTCCTCGCACACAAGAAGCCATGAACGAAGAAGCAGCATATCTTACACTTAATTTAATGCAAGGAGTAGTAGAATATGGAACCGGTGTGCGCTTACGCTATCGCTATAAACTAAATACACCAATTGCCGGTAAAACAGGAACTACACAAAACAATTCCGATGGTTGGTTTATCGGATTAACTCCCGATTTAGTAGCAGGAGCTTGGGTAGGTTGCGAAGACCGTAGCGCCCACTTTCGTTCTACTGCATTAGGACAAGGAGCAACAATGGCATTGCCTATATGGGCGCTTTTTATGCAAAAAGTATATAATGATAATTCCATTAATATTTCAAAAGGAGATTTTGAACGACCTAAGAACCCTTTACCCGTTGAAACCGATTGCTCAAAATACAAACAACAAAATATTCAGAACAAATTTGATTCAGGTTCTAATCCATTTGAATAAACAATGTTTAAACATTAATACAAATTTTAAATACAAATTAAGATGATAAATAAAGTTGTAAAAAATGCAGAAGAAGCCATAAAAGATATTCATGATGGTGCCGTATTGCTGGTTGGAGGTTTTGGTTTGTGTGGTATTCCTGAAAATTTGATAGCAGCCTTAGTGAAAAAGGGCGTTAAAAATTTAACTTGTATTTCTAATAATGCAGGTGTAGATGATTTTGGTTTAGGGCTCTTATTACAAACCCGACAAATTAAGAAAATGATTTCTTCCTATGTGGGAGAAAATGATGAATTTGAACGACAAATGCTAAGCGGAGAATTAGAGGTAGAACTTATACCACAAGGAACATTAGCCACCCGATGCCTTATGGCAGGATATGGAATACCGGCATTTTACACACCTGCAGGATTTGGTACAGAGGTTGGTGAAGGAAAAGAATCTCGCAAATTTACCTTTAATGGAATTGAAAAAGATTATTTAATGGAATATGCCTTTGAATCAGATTTTGCCTTAGTAAAGGCTTGGAAAGGCGATGAAGCAGGTAATTTAATTTTCCGATCAACAGCTCGTAACTTTAACCCATTAATGGCTATGGCAGGTAAAATAACCATAGCAGAGGTAGAAGAATTAGTACCGGCAGGTACATTACATCCCGACCAAATTCATACACCCGGAATATATGTACATCGTATTTTCCAAGGAGAAAAATATGAAAAACGAATTGAACAAAGAACAGTTAGAAAAAGAAACTAATGTTTAAACATTAAAAAAGTACCTATATGCTAGATAAAAACGGAATTGCAAAACGTATAGCCCGCGAAGTAAAAGACGGTATGTATGTTAATCTTGGAATAGGAATACCTACTTTAGTAGCTAATTTTATACCAGAAGGTATAAATGTAGTATTGCAATCAGAAAACGGAATACTCGGCATGGGCCCATTTCCATACGAAGGAGAAGAAGATGCCGATTTAATTAATGCGGGTAAACAAACTGTTACTTTATTGCCCGGTGCCTCTATATTCGATTCGGCAATGAGTTTTGGAATGATTCGCGCACAAAAAGTAGATTTAACCATTTTAGGTGCAATGGAAGTAAGCGAAAACGGTGATATTGCCAACTGGAAAATTCCCGGTAAAATGGTCAAAGGTATGGGTGGTGCTATGGATTTAGTCGCTTCTGCAAAAAATATTATTGTTGCCATGCAGCATGTAAATAAAGCAGGCGAATCAAAACTTTTACCTGCATGTACACTACCATTAACAGGAGTTAGATGTGTTAAAAAAATTGTTACAGAGTTGGCAGTTTTGGATGTATTACCAGAAGGTGGATTCAGGTTGATGGAGCGCGCTCCAGGAGTAAGCGTTGAACAAATTAAAAATGCTACCAAAGGTAAACTGATTGTAGAAGGAATTATTCCTGAAATGGAAATTTAATTTTAGAGGATGCTAAAAAAATTATCTGTTATTATTCCGGCTTATAATGAAGCAAGAACAATTCATTTAATATTAGATAAGGTAATTGCCGTAGAACTGGTTAATCAGATCGAAAAAGAAATAATTATTGTTAATGATGCATCTAAAGATAATACCCGCCAAGTAATTGAAGAGTATATTAAAAAACATACTGAGCAAAATATTCAATTATATAATCAACTGAAAAATAAAGGAAAGGGAGCAGCCATTCATAAAGGAATTGAATTAGCAACAGGAGAATTTTTAATTGTACAGGATGCTGATTTAGAATATGATCCGCGTGAGTATAATTTACTTTTAAAACCAGTTATTGAAGGCTTTGCCGATGTAGTTTATGGTTCCCGATTTATGGGACATCACCCCCACAGAATCTTATTTTTTTGGCATTCCATAGGGAATAAATTTCTTACATTTTTATCCAACATGTTTACCAACTTGAATTTAACCGATATGGAAACCTGTTATAAATTAATTAAATCAGACATCGCAAAATCCCTGCAATTAAAAGAAAAGCGATTTGGGTTTGAACCTGAAGTTACTGCCAAACTCGCACGAGTTAAAGGAATTAGAATTTACGAAGTTGGAATTTCTTATTACGGAAGAACATATGAAGAAGGGAAAAAAATTGGATGGAAAGATGGCTTGAGGGCTATTTACTGTATTCTTCGCTATAATTTATTCCGTTAATTATTCTACTTTAATTTTTAAATAATTTACTTTAATATCCGATAGGCTTTTGTTCCAGATATAAAGCTTACAATTTTCCCAGTTGCCGCCTTTGGGTGGTAGTATAGCATAATTTGTAGCCGTTTTATTCCATTTATTTATGGGCCATTGATAATTGATGTCATCATTACTGCCTTCGGTAGCCAATACTAAATATATTTCTGTGTTTTCTTCAGTAATTTGAAAACCGGCTTCTGCCGTAACTTTTAAATGATAGCTAAAATTATCGGTTTCGTTTTTAGTAATATTTAAACTACCGATAAATTCGTTTTGCGTAAACTCCCTGTTTTTTAATTCTTCTGTTTTACTATACCCCCATGGTCTTAACAGGTAAGTATAATAGTGCCAATCCCAATTATTGCTCCCGAAAAAACATCGTTCATATTTTTGAGTTAGTTGAATATTAATTAAAACGAAAGTTATTATAATAAATCCGATTGATGTTTTAACAACAATATTTTTATATTCAATGATTTTATCAATAAATATGCCTGCCGGCAATGCAAACAAGGCAGTATATTCAATTAAAGTTCTGCTGCCATAAGAGCAGCCAAAGGTCCAGTCGTGCCACGATGCACCTAAATAAATTATTGCAAAAGTTATAATTAAACTTGCCGCTGCCCAAATATCTTTTTTTATACATAATAAAAAAGCACTTAATAATAAAACTAACCAAACGGGGTTATAGCAGAAAAGTCCATTATTGGGTGAAAATAAAAATTCTTTAAGCATAGGAGATGCCCAATTGGAAAAAGATTCTTTTTCGTATGAATAGTAGAATGGTTTTCCGGATAAATACATCCAGTAAATAATTTGTGGAGAAAAAATAAGGATAAAAGTTGCAATTACAATTCCAATATGTTTAGCGGTTAAGTAGTTTTTTAGCTGTAATTTTTTATTGACTAAAACTTCTGTAATAAAAAACAATGGAATAATAAGAATATTAGTTGGTCGAATTAAAATAATTAAAGCAGCAGATATAGATGCAAAAGCAAAATGTTTTAGTTTGTAATATTGATGAAACAGATACGAGAAATAAATAAACGAACTGAATAGAAAAAATGAATATACATGCGACATGCTGGCATATTCAATTACGTAATAATATAAGTTAGTGCCCCAAAAAATAAGGGCTATGCTAATTATAGAACTGCTTATAGAAATAAAATTTCTTAAAAAGAAAAAAAGAAAAAGTAATCCGATTATAGCGTAAAACCAAGCAGCAATAAAGGGTACATAATGATACAATCCAAAAAAGCCATCGGCATTATTATTTTTAAATTTTTCAATGCTGTGAATTAAAAGGAAAAACGGACTTTGTAAAATAGCAACACCTGAAGTATATTTTGTTTTAATTTTATCATTTTCTAAATAAAATCCGTAACCGGTTTTTTGTTCTAAGTTTTCAGGCAAATTATTTGTTTGGTATCCATATACAAATGTAAATGGTAAGTAAGAATAATACCCTGCTCCATCGCCAAATATATTGCGTTTCCATTCAATGGAATTATTATTTAATTGCCGTTTGTATGATATATTAAAAGTATATACTAATCCGGCAGCAAATAACAGATAAATTAAAAATGTAAAGGAGATGTCTTTAAAAGTTAAAATCAATGCATTTTATTTAATTGCATAAAATTAAATATTTCAAGCAAATTCTGTTATACTTTCTGTTGCTTTCTTTACTCTTTCAGTATTAGGTTTTATATTATCGTTTACCATTGCAACAAATAGTTTGTTTTCTTTAATCAACACCTTGTTTTTTATTAATTCTTCTAATGAAATTTTTCCAACAATATAGTTGAAGTTTAATGCAGTATAGCTCTCTGCTATATCAATAAAATTAAAATGTTTTAATTCTTTTTTTTGATTATATCTCAGATAAATAGTTAAAGAAACATTATTGGTAAATTCGGGAGCATTACCTTGTTCGTGTTTTTTATATTCGTACTTATATCCGTGCGATAAAGCCGATATATCTGATAATACTGCTGCTCCTGTTGGAAAACTTCCTGCGCCTTTTCCTTGCAAGAATTGTTCTCCTGAAAATTTTCCGGATACTATTACTCCGTTAAATTCATTTTCTACATTGAATAATTGATTGATGTTTCTAATAAATTGTGGTATTACTAAAATATTTAGTTTATTGTTTTCAGTAAGTGTAATGGTTGGAGTAAGTTTTATTTTATAATTTTTTTCGCTGGCATATTCAATGTCATTTTCTGCAAGACCGGTAATTCCAATATTTAAAACATTATCCGGTTTTACAATTGTTCCAAACGCATGCAGAGCTAAAATAACAGCTTTGTATTTAGCATCATAACCTTCTACATCATTGGTTGGATTGCTTTCTGCAAAACCTTTTTCCTGTGCTTCTTTTAGCGCATCTTGGTAACTAAGTTTTTCGTTTATGATTTTGGTAAGAATATAGTTTGTTGTACCATTAAATATTCCTGATAATTTTTGTAATGGCTCATTATCAAAATATTCTTCTAAGGTTCTTATAATTGGAATACTGCCGCATGCTGAACCTTCATATAAAAGTGAAACCTTATATTGCTTTTGTAATTCATACAATTCTTCCAAATGCAATGCCAACATTTTTTTATTCGCTGTTACAACATGCTTTCCTTTTTGTAAAGCTGTTTTTACAATATGGTATGCTTCAATTGCATCATCTATTAATTCTACAACAACATCTATTTCAGGATTTTCTAGAATATCATTTTTGTCGAATGATATTAATTCCTGAGCATAGTCTCTTTTTTTATTTTTGTTTTTTACCACTATTTTTTTGATGTCAGCTTTAAATCCGGTGCTTTTATTAAGTACATGATACAAGCCTTGTCCAACACATCCGAAGCCGAATAATCCTATTTTAATTCTGGAACTCATAGTTTTCTTTTTTTAATTCTTTGTTTGAAAAATACTTTTGAATTTCGTGTGTTATTTTTTCTGTTTCTATTAAAAATCCGTCATGCCCATACAATGAATCTATTTCTGCATATTGTGCATTTGGGATTTTTTTTGCTAAAAACTTTTGTTCTTCTGTTGGAAATAAAATATCGCTCCTTATTCCTAAAACTAATGTTTTAGCTTTTACCTGTTTTAACGCATTTTCAATTCCTTCTCTGTTTCTGCCAACATTATGTGAATCCATAGCCATGCTTAAATACCAATACGAATATGCATTAAAACGATTTACTAATTTTTCGCCCTGATAGTTTTGATAACTCGATGCTTTAAAGTTGTTTGTATTATCATTGTTATCTTCTTTTTGAGTGCTTGAGTAGGTATTGTAATTTCTGTAGCTGAGCAGTGCTATTGCTCTTGCTGCTTTCAATCCTTTTAAACCCGCATCGGGTGAAAAACCATACCATGTTCTGTCTGCTTTAATAGCTAAACGCTGCGATTCGTTAAATGCAATTCCCCATGGCGAATGTTGTGCATTGGTTGCAAGTAGTACTAAATTTTCAATAATTTCATTTTTTAAAATAGCCCACTCTAATGCTTGTTGACCTCCCAAAGAACCACCTATCAATGTATTTATTTTTTCTATTTCTAAATGTTTACGCAATAATTCAAGTGTGTTTACAATATCCCGAATAGTAATTTCAGGGAAATGATGATAGTATGGATTGCCGGTATCAGGATTAATTGATAATGGTCCTGTTGAGCCGTAGTGTGAGCCAATAATATTGGCACACACTATGTAATGCTCTTCAGGATTAAACAAATTGTTATTTCCAAATAATCCTTTCCACCAATCGAATACATCTGCATTTGCCGTAAGTGCGTGGCATACCCAAATTACATTATCTTTTTTAGCATTTAATTTTCCATAAGTGTGAAATGCTATTTGTAATTCAGGTAATGCTTTTCCTGACTCTAATACAAAATTTTGTTTATATGTAAAAAGCTGTTTCATTTTTGTTTATTGAAATAGGTTGGGTAATGAAATACTTAATAGGAGTAGGATTTGCCAGATTATCATTTACAGGGCATCTTTCTTTTACCATTATAATTAGTTCATCTACTAATTTCTGATTAGATGCATCTGTTTCAAGTTCAATATGAACATTGAGTGATTGAAATCCTGATCGTTCCTTATCAGAAATCCCTAGAAACTTTTCAGGATTGATATCTCCGTTGATATTAATGTTTAATCTTTTAATAGTAATGTTTAGTTGTTTTGCTACCAAGTGAAACACTACATTTAAACACCCTGCATATCCGGCTAAAATATATTCTACCGGATTAGGAGCTTCATCACTACCGCCAAGTGTTTCTGGTTCATCTACAATAATATTAAATTGTCTTGCTTTTCCTTCATATTTTGTTGTACTTATACTTTTGCCGTTTATTGAAAAATTTAAGTTGCTCATTCTTTATTTTTTTAATGTTTAAACAATTATTTATTTACTCTTTACTTTAAATACCCCTCTTCATGCAAGAGGGGTAAGGAGAGAGGCTAATTAAGCACAGCCTGCACTAGATCTTTTTCTGCAGATTTT
>CALKJP010000190.1 GCA_937995645.1 uncultured Bacteroidia bacterium | reverse complement strand
AAACAATTAAAACAAACTTTTTAGGACCATTTATTAATTAAAAAATTTTAAACTATGCTAAAAATAAGTTGGGGATACAGAATTGCGGCATTATACATTGGCTTTGTTTTACTAATACTTTTTATGGTAGTAATGGCAATGCGTCAAAAAATTGAATTGGTTACTCCCGATTATTATGCCAAAGAGCTAAAATTTCAGCAGGAGATTGATGCGATGAATAATGTTGGTTTACTGTCTGCAAATCTAAAAGTTGAATTACAGCAAAATGCTGTTACAATTACTTTTCCGGAAGATATAAAAGGGAAAGAAATAAAAGGAGAAGCACAAATGTATCGGCCTTCCGATAGCTCTTTAGATGTTACTTTTCCTTTAGAAATAAATCAAGAGGGCAAATTAATTTTACAATCAGATAAATTTAAAACAGGATTATATAAACTTACGGTTAAGTGGACAGCTGATGGTAAAAACTATCAGTCAGAACACACCGTAGTATTGCCATAGCTTATGGAGTGGATAATTGCAGCATTAACCATGGGCTTTTTAGGAAGCTTTCACTGTGTGGGCATGTGTGGGCCAATTGCTCTTGCATTACCGGTAGGGCATTTTTCAGGCAGCAGTAAAATTGCAGCCATACTATTATATAATATAGGTCGCATTATAACATACGCTGCATTTGGTGTTTTATTTGGTTTAATAGGGCAAAGTTTTGCGCTTGCCGGTTTTCAGCAAATAATGTCGCTTGTAATTGGATGTATTTTACTGATTGTTGTTTTGTTCCCATATTCCTGGAGCCAAAAAATGCGAATAGCTAAGTGGAACGGATTGGTAAACAAAGTAAAAATGAAACTTGGATTGTTGTTTAAACAACGTTCTTTTTCTACACTTTTTTCAATAGGTTTATTAAACGGATTATTACCTTGTGGATTGGTATATATAGCCATAGCCGGTTCTATAGCAGTAGCTGATACAGCCAAGGGGGCTTTGTTTATGGCCTTATTCGGGGCGGGAACCATTCCGGCCATGTTTACTATTACAATAGTAAAAGATTTTATTTCATTAAATGTTCGAAATAAAATTCAAAAAGCAGTTCCTGTTTTTGTAGGTGTTATGGCTTTACTTTTAATTTTAAGAGGATTAAACTTAGGAATCCCTTACATCAGCCCTAAAGTTCAAAAAGGAGAATGTACTAAAATGAGTTGTTGTGCAAAAAAATAAAAATTCATCACTAATTCAAAAATATAATGTTCAGGGGCCACGATACACCAGTTATCCAACAGTACCCTATTGGAATACTATTGCACCCTCTCAGGATGAATGGAAAAACGAAGTTAAAAAAGCTTTTACAGCAACTAACGATGCTGAAGGAATAAGCATTTATATTCATCTTCCCTTTTGTGAAAGCCTTTGTACCTATTGCGGATGCAATACACGAATTACTGTAAATCATGCCGTAGAAGAACCCTATATCAATGCACTTTTAAAAGAGTGGAAAATGTATTTGGATATTTTTAAGGTCAAGCCCAATATTAAAGAAATACATTTAGGAGGAGGCACTCCAACTTTTTTTAGTGCTGAAAATTTAAAAAAATTAATTTCAATCATTGTTGCAACATCAAACGTATTGTCTAATGCAGAGTTTAGTTTTGAAGCGCATCCCAACAATACCCAATTAAGTCATTTAAAAACAATGTATAATTTTGGATTTAAGCGATTAAGTTTGGGAATTCAAGATTTTAACAAAGTTGTTCAAGATGCCATTAATCGTAAACAAAGTTTTGAGCAGGTAAAAAACATCACTCAACTGGCAAGAGAAGTGGGTTATACCTCTGTAAATTTCGATTTAATTTACGGCTTACCATTTCAAACAACTGATAGTATTAGCAATACAGTCGAAAAAACTATTGAGCTAAAACCGGATAGAATTGCTTTTTATAGCTATGCACATGTTCCTTGGATGAAACCCGGACAAAGAAAATATTCTGAGAAAGATCTACCGGATGGAGAAGAAAAAAGAGCCTTGTATGAATTAGGACGCGAAATGTTTGAAAAAGCAGGTTATGTTGAAATTGGAATGGATCATTTTTCATTAAAAACAGACTCATTATATCTGGCAGAAAAATCCGAAAACCTGCACCGAAACTTTATGGGCTATACTGCAGGTAAAACGCATTTAATGATTGGTTTAGGAGTTTCATCTATAAGTGATGCATGGACAGCCCTTGTACAAAATGTAAAAACAGTTGAAGAATATTATTCCCGAATCGAAAAAAACGAATTGCCAATATTTAAAGGACATTTGTTAACAGAAGAAGATATAATTCTACGACAGCATATCTTAAATATCATGTGTCGATTACAAACATCATGGGAGCATAAAGAACAGCAATGTGATTTTCTTTTTAATGCTTTGGAAATGCTCAAAGAAATGGAAGAAGATGGTTTGCTGGTTAAAAAAAGTAAATCTCTTTTAATTACAGAAAAAGGACGCCCGTTTATTCGCAATATTTGTATGGCTTTCGATGCCCGACTTCACAGAAACAAACCAGAAACCGCTTTATTTAGTAAAACAGTTTAAAAACTGATTTTTGTCATAATTTTTTAACTAATAAATTTCCAATTTGCCAATTTAAAAATCTTTAACTTATGGATGCAAAAGGAAGTTTGTTTTATGCTTTAGGGCAATTATCTTATGCCATAGCTAATGCTGATGGTAAAGTTCAGAAAGAAGAAAAGGATAAATTTCACAATATCTTAAAAGAACAATTTGATGCTATTAGTCCGGAAATGGACACAGCAGAAATTATTTTTGAACTCTTGCGCAGAGATTCAACAGATCCTCAAACTGCCTATAACTGGGCATTAAATCAAATTAAATTATACAGCCATCATTTTGATAATCAAATGAAACAAGGATTTATTGCTACTATTAAAAAGATTGCAGAAGTTTATCCTCCCATAGAGCCAGAAGAAAAAGCCCTTATTCAACAGTTTGAAAAAGACATACAGTCAATTTAATTTTTACCCTGATTATCAGACGCTAATAGAAATTAATCTATCAGTAACATTGCTAATGTGTTTTAAACTTTATATTTGAATGAATAATATCAATCCCCCATTTGATATGATTAAGCATCTGGAAATGCTGGATGCTCTTTTTAAACATGCTACGGAAGGAATTATTGTAAGCAATGTAAAAGGAGAAATTGTTATGGTAAACCCAAAAGCCTTAGTGCTTTTTGGATATCAGCATCAAGAAGAATTATTAGGCAAAAAAATAGAAATTCTTATTCCAAAGCGTTACGAACAAGGGCACATAAAGCATCGAGAAAAATTCTCACGTAACCCGCATTCTCGCCCAATGGGAGCAAATATAGAGTTATTTGCCCGAAGAAAAGACGACACAGAATTTCCGGTAGAAGTTTCATTAAGCCATTTTAATACAGAAGATGGACAGTTTATCATGAGTTTTATAGTTGATATTACAGAGCGATTTAAATATCATGAATCTATAAAAAAACTAAACACCGAACTTGAAACCCGTGTTAAAGAACGTACCGAAGAATTGGCAGAGGCCATTAACAGATTGGCAGAATCGAAACAAGAAGTTCTGCAAGCATTAGAACGCGAACGAGAATTAAACGAATTAAAATCTCGCTTTGTAACAACGGCATCGCACGAGTTTAGAACCCCTTTGGGAACCATACTTTCTTCTGTATCATTAATTGCTCGCTATCAAAATACAGAAGATCAACCAAAGCGAGAGAAACATATTGATAGAATAAAATCGGCAGTAAATAATCTTACAGAAATACTTAATGATTTTCTTTCGCTCGAAAAACTCGAAGAAGGAATTATCAGAAACAACCCAACACCGTTGCATCTCGAAAAATTTATGAAAGACATTATAGATGAGATGCGCGCTTTATTAAAAGCCGGACAATATATTCACTACCAACATAGCGGAGATTTTGAAATTGTCTTAGATTGCCACCTTTTAAAAAATATAATGCTTAATTTAATTTCAAATGCTATAAAATATTCTCCCGAAAACAAAGAAATTTGGGTTAAGTCAGAGTTGATAAACAATAATTTAAAAATAGATGTAATCGATCAAGGAATAGGAATACCTGATGAAGATAAACCGCACTTATTTGAGCGTTTTTTCAGAGCAAATAATGCAGGTAATATTCAGGGAACAGGATTAGGATTAAACATTGTAAAAAAGTATGTTGAATTGATGGACGGATCAATTACTTACGAAAGCCAATTTGGGAAGGGAACCACCTTTACAGTGATAATACCAATAAAAAAAGAAGACAGAGGATAGTTTACAGAAAACAGGGATAAGTTGAAAGTAAGCAATACGCAGTTTGCAAAAAATGATAAAAAAACAAAAAGAGCAAAGACAAAAGACAATTACGAATTAAGAATTAAAATTTTTAAAATTTAAATCGTAGAATTTAGAATTTCAAAATTTGTAAATTTTCAATTCAATATAATAAGTAATTTCTATTAATTTCAACTAATATCAAACACATTCAATTTAAATATACCCATGAAAAAAATTTTATTGATAGAAGATAATGCCGAAATGCGCGATAATACAGCTGAAATTTTAGAATTGGCAAACTACAAAGTAATAACTGCACCCAATGGAAAAGAAGGTGTACGATTAGCACAATCCGAACATCCTGATTTAATTATATCAGACATAATGATGCCCGAATTAGATGGATATGGAGTTTTGCACATGCTAAGTAAAGACTCCGCAACAGCATCTATTCCATTTATATTTTTAACTGCCAAAGCAGAAAAATCTGATTATCGAAAAGGAATGGGATTGGGTGCTGACGATTATTTAACCAAGCCATTTGACGATATGGAATTGCTGCATGCAGTAGAAACTCGACTAAAAAAAGCCGAACGATTAAAAGCAGAGTTTTCAAAAGACATAAGTGGTTTGAACGCATTTTTATCGGAAGCTAAAAGTTTAGAAATTATTAATCACGTACCCGAAAATTATAAGATTAAAGAATATAAAAAGAAAGAAGTAATTTATACCGAAGGCGCAAATCCAATTGGGGTTTATTTTTTAAATAAAGGGAAAGTGAAAATTTTAAAATCAAGCGAACTAGGCAAAGAGCTGATAACCGATTTGATAAACGAAGGCGATTTTTTTGGTTATGTTTCATTGCTCGAAGGAGAACTATATACCGACTCAGCTCAAGCTATGGAAGATTCTGAAATATGTATGATTCCAAAAGATGATTTCTTCTCCCTGTTGTTTAGCAATCGCGAAGTAGCACAAAAATTTATAAAAATGCTATCAAACGATTTGGCCGAAAAAGAAGAACGATTGGTAAAACTAGCCTATAATTCTGTTAGGAAAAGAGTTGCAGAAGCCTTGATAGAATTACGCAATCGTTACAAAAAACCTACAGATAAACTGTTTAATATTTCCATTTCACGCGAAGATTTAGCCAATATTGTGGGCACCGCTCCTGAAACAGTTATTCGTACACTTTCTGATTTTAAAGATGAAAAACTGATTGATATTAAAGCAAGTAATATTACTATTTTAGATGAAGGTAAACTGGAACGAATGAAGAATTAGTTTTTTACTCCTCTTCCATCACTTTTAAATACACCTTATCTACTTTGGTATCGCTGGCACTCGATATTTTAAACATGTATTTATCCTCAATCCAAATGGTTTCATTTTTATGAGGAATACTGCCATGATGCGTAGTTAGCATACCGGAAATAGTTTCGTAATCTTCGCTAATAGGAAGGTTTAAGCGGTATTTTTCGTTAATGTAATCTACTTCAAGCCTCCCTGCAAAAATAAATTCATTATCATTTATTTGTTTTTCAAGCAGGTCTTCTACATCGTGTTCGTCTTCTATTTCGCCAAATAATTCTTCCATTATATCTTCCATAGTTACAATGCCTGATGTGCCTCCAAACTCGTCAACAACCACAGCAATACTTTTGCGTTCTTTTATAAATTCGCTCAAAGCATCGTTTACAAACATACTCTCCGGAAAAATAATTACAGGTAGCATTACCGCTCGTATATGTTGTGGCTTTTTAAACATTTCATAAGAATGTACATAGCCTATTACTTCGTCAATATTGTTTTTGTAAATCAAAATTTTTGAGAGTCCGGTTTCAATAAATTTATTTCGTAATTCGTCAATGCTGCTTTCTACATCAATAGCTACAATTTCGGTACGAGGCACCATACATTCTCTAACGCGTATTTCAGAAAAATCGAGTGCATTTTTTAAAATCTGAATTTCGTGTTCAATTTCTTTTTCTTGCAGAATGTGGCTTTCGGTGCCTTCGCGCAGGTAATTGTCTAAATCTATTTTTCCGAAATTAATTTTTCCTTCAGGTAATTCTACACGTAATAAAGATTTTAAAATTTTTTCAGCAAGTCCAATGGTAAAAAAAACGAATGGATACAACAAAAAATAAAACAAAAATGTAGGTATTGCAAAAATACCCAATATATAATTAGGGTCTATTCTGAATAAGGCTTTTGGAATAAATTCTCCGGCAAATAAAATTACAATGGTAGAAATTAATGTTTGAACAACTAATATACTTATTTCATTGTTGGTAAACTTAAGTAATACGGGTTCGAGTAATTGCGAAAAATAAATACCGTATATAACCAGCATAATGTTGTTTCCAACAAGCATGGTGCCGATAAAGCGAGAAGGGTTTTGTAAAAAGTATTCTGAAATTATTTTAGAAGAAAACTTTCCTTGTTTGCTTTCCAGTTCAAGGCGTAATTTATTTGCCGAAACAAAAGCAATTTCCATTCCCGAAAAAAATGCGGAGAGCAAAAGACATCCTGCTAAAATAAACCAGCTTTGATAATCCATGGTTTTTATATAATCGCATATCATACTTCGAAAAGTAGAGTATGATGATTAATATTGATTTGTTTTATTTTGTGTTTTATCTACATCTCATGCTAAGATTGTTGAATCATTACTTATTGTGCCCCCATATCTTTTTCCATTCTAATACGCTGGCGTCTGCGAATGAAAAAGAAAATTAGCGCAACAACCATAAAAATAAAAAAATAAATAGCATCCTGAGTATTGCCTTGTATTAATTTAAAAATGGCAAGTCCTAAACCGGCAATGGCTATTAGTAACCAGGAAATTTCGAGTATCTTAATTATTTTCATCTTCGTTTTCTTTTATGCTTATTATTCCTTTAATCTGTTTTATTTTGTACTTGGTAAAATGCTCATCGGCTTCTAAACCATTGCCCATAATCACTTCATCTTCGGTTGTTATTTTTACAAACTCTTCGGTGCGAATCATGCGGGTGTTTTTATCCCATATTAAATGTTCGGTATTCAGTTTGTCGCCTTTTTCGTTTACAACAACTACATTGCGTTTGGCCTCCATAATGCTTTCGCGCTCTTTGTTTATGGCGTATTCGGCTGTGAGTTCGGTTTGTGGTTGTAAGGAGTCGTTAAAAAATATTACATGTACACCTTTAGATAATTCTATGTAAGAACTATCGCTAACATAATGCTCCATAAGTGGTGCGGTAATTTTCATCAGTACTTTTCCGGAATCGCTGTAAATAACTTCTATGCTGTCGGCTGTTTCAACAGGGAATTTTTTTTTCTGGGTAATTGCATTTACCTCTTCAATATTGTTTTCACAAGCAAAAAGCGTAACCGCAAGTAAAAATGCGGTTACGCTTTTTAAATAAATATTGGTACTGTTTTTATTCATTCATTATTGTTGGAATCGTGCTTTGGTGCTTTCATTTATCCAGCAGCCCACTTTGTATTCGGCGCCTTCTGTAATATTTCTAAAGAAACCTTCTGATTTTGGAGGAAAGTATTTAGAGTAGGTAGCAATTTTATTATTTGCTTCACTTGCAATTGATGCATCAATTGCTTTAGCTTGCTGGTATTTATCTACTGCAATCCAATAAACAGCTTTTTGTGCAAATTCATCTTCTCCGCAATCTTTAGAGCTTGCCGCATACGCATCACCAATTAATAAAATTGGTTTGCCCCAACCGCTGCGTAATGATGCTGCTGTTTGTGCGCTGCTGCGAGCTGTGCTGTATTGTCCGCTCTTTAATTGTGCAAAGGCCATTTCGTAATAGTATTGTGCTTTATCGTTATTATCGGTTTCTAAATCAATTGCTTGTTTGTAAAGTTTAATAGCTTCGCTGTAATTGTTTTTGCTCAATTGCATTTTAGCAAGGTTTGAAGCCGATTTAGCTGATGGTTCTAGTTTGTGTAAGTTAGTTGCTGCATCAATAAAAAGTTTTTCGCTGGTACAATCAGCTTTGCTAAGCATAGCCGTAATTTTCTTTAATAATTCTGCATTTTCAGGTTCTGCTTTAAATTTAGGTTCAAACATTTTTACTACGGCATCGCAGGTTGCTAAACCTCCATCAACTAAAAGTGCTTCAACACTTTCCTGTGCGGGTTTGTAAAACTGATCGTTTGGATCTTTTGCCAATCTTTTTTCAATGGGAGAGCTTACTGTTGAATATACCTCTAATGCATCTTCCGCTTTAATTTTACCATCTTTAAAAAGCTTAACGGCTATTTGCATATAAACGGCACAGGCTCTTGCTTCTGCTTTGTCTCCTTGTTCGGCAAATGATTTTTTAAACATATCGTAAGCTTCCTGAGCTCTTTCAGGATAAAAGAAAAATAAATCATCTGCTTTTCTTCCCAAAACAAAACCTTCTTTTCCAAAATATTTAATACGCTGGTCGTAGCTCATTAATAAAGTATCGATTAATGCTTTTTTACGATTTGCATTTTTTTCTTTGCTGATAAAATCCTTTAGCATTATTGGACCATCAACATACATGTTTTCGGTAGAAGCAGGACAGTTGTTAAATATCCAGCTCCAGCCGGTATATGCATCGTTATAGTTTTTTTGCTTAAAATATTCTCTATATAATGAGATGTTTTGGATACATGTTATACTGTCTTTACCGTATTTGCCATCCTGAGCAAATGCGGTAGGGATTATTGAAAAGGTAAAAATCGCTAATAAGTAACGGCTAAAAACAAACTTTTTCATACTCAAATAAATTTTAATTAATAATTGTATTTAATCGTATTTAGGTTTAATAAACCATTTATCGCTAATAGAAACGCCAAAATTAACATTTATAAATTGTTCTTTTATTAAGTTATTTTTAAGTGTGCCTCGTTCGCCAATTTCTATTCCTAAATTAATGGTAGAGCGGCTTCTTCTTAATGGCATACCAAAACCAAAAGTTATGCCATATTCGTTTATCGGGGTGTCTTTAACTACATAAGGAGTGTTTGCAACTCTTAGAGCCATGCGGTATTGCAATGATTTAAAAAAGTTGTTTATGGCATATCTTTCAGGGCAATATTGAACAGCGGCTACAAATTGTGTAATGTTTTGCAGAGAATCATTATTGCCAAACCATCTGAAATCGCCCCAATTTTGCATGCTGTAATCAATGGTGTAAATCCATTTTTCTCCTTTGTCAAAAGTAATTCCGGCAGAAATTTTTTGCGGAATACTTAATACTCCGGCACTATCTAAAAAAAACAAACCGGTGTCTTTTATGGTGGTTCCGCTATAGGCATAGGCAATACGGGTGTATTTTGCATTAATGTTATCGCCTAAAGAATATGCGGCACCTAATGTCATATTCCACTCTTTGCTTTTGCTTACAGGTGTTTTAAACTGAGCTCCTGCATCAAAATGAAAATCAGAAACCAGCATTTCTTCTTTTAAATATGAGTTGTAAGAATTAAGTGTGCGTATAAATATGGTACGCTCTTTACTTATATTTCCAAAAAGATAGGATGCATTAAATCCGAGAGCTAGTTTGTTTTTTATTTTAATGGCATTTCCAATAAACACTTTGTTGATACCACCACTTCCTAAGTATTGATAGCTTACCGTGCCTAAATTATTATTGTATTGCGAATCAAACATTCTGTAGCCAACACTGCTGTAAGGCATTAATCCAAATGCAAAGCCCCAATGCTTTGTAAAAGGCATGGCAAAAGCAATATAGCCCAAAGTAGAATTATTAGTCCATTGATTAATTAAAGAAGACTGTATTCTGTTGGTATTGGAACGAATGCCGGTTTCAAAAACCGTTAAATCAGCCCATGCATATGATGCTGGATTGGAAACATTAATAAATGCAGGATGGGTAATTGCTGCACTTGCCCCCCCCAAACCATATTGTAAACTAAAATATGGACGATAGATATCTCCAATTCCATATCTGGAATAAGGAGATGAGGTAAGCTTTTGTGCTTTTAAATTTTGAACAACAGCCATTATTGCTATGGAACAAATTATAAAGCGTATAGATGTAAAACCCTTATTTTTCGGGAACATTATATTGCAATATTATATTTAAACCCTTTAAAACCAATAAAGGGTCTGCAAAGATGCTATTTTTTATAGCTTTTGCCAAAAAAGTAGCATCACCTCCGCAAATAACGACTTTCAATGCAGGATATTGCTCCTTATAATTCTCAATACTTTTGTCAATTTCGAAAGCAGCGCCATTAACAGCACCCGACAATAAACACTCCTGCGTATTTTTGCCAATTAAAGGCAGAGGGGATGTAGCAGTATCAAATTTTACATAAGGAAGTTTTCCGGTAAATTGATGCATGGCTTTAAGCCGCAATTCAATTCCTGGGCTAATGGATCCTCCCAGATATTCTCCTTTTTTATTTACAAAATCAAAAGTAATACAAGTACCTGCGTCTATTGAAAGTATTGGATTTCCATATAAAACACTTGCACCAACGGCTCCTGCAATACGGTCTCTTCCCAGTGTTTCAGGGCTGTTATAGCTTAATTTTACAGGCAATGGAGTTGTGTGTGAAAGCTCGAGCGTTGTTAATTGATCTTTAATATAACTTACAAATGGAGGATTTTCTCTTACAGAAGAAATAATGGATTTTTTAAGCGGATGATATTTTTTAAGAATTTCAGTTATTTCAGCTAAACAATTCTCGTTTATTAGATAACCGGAATCAATTAGTTCATCGTCCTTAAATATGGCAAATTTGCTGCTCGAATTTCCTATGTCGATTATTAGTTGCATGTTTCAGATGGTAAATATAATCTTAAATAGTAAGAATTGGTTTGTTAAAAAATGTAATTAAATTATTGTTTTCAGCTAAATTCGTTTAAAAACAGCATCAAATTAGTTTTTTAATTTATTTAGTATTACATTTGTGAACTTTAATGAAAGATTTATTAATCATCATTGTATTTATACTTCGTTTTACAATCGGTTTTTAATATTTTTCTATAAGTAAAGCATAGCTGAAAACGTGTCAGAAGTGCTCTTTTTAAGAAAGGAATCAACAAATTTTGAATAAATAATTTAAATCTTCAGTTTTGCTTATAATTCGTTTTAAGCAAAAATTTCTGACTCTATAAACACTTTTTCTTGTGTTTTGCAAAAGAATAATTTAATCATTTTTCATGTTTTATTTTTCTTAAAAATAGCTCGTCATAAAACGTTTAGGCTATTAGTTTGTAACCAATAAATAATAAACAATAAACAATTAATTACAATGAACACAGGAACAGTAAAGTTTTTTAATGAAACAAAAGGATTTGGATTTATTACAATGGATAATAATAAAGATGTATTTGTACATGTATCCGGCTTAAAAGAAGAAATAAGAGAAAACGACAAAGTGGTTTTTGATCTTCAAGAAGGTAAAAAAGGAGTAAATGCAGTGAACGTAAGACTTGCATAAATAATTTATTTTAAAAGGCAGCTACCAATTAGCTGCCTTTTTAGTATGAAAGTTAGATTTAAAAATCAGCAAAAAGCTGAGTTCTATGTCGCAATAAGGAGCGAGGTGGACAATTATTTTAAAGAAAATAATTTATCAAAAAAGGCAAATTCAAAAATGTGGGTTAAAGTAACGCTTATTTTAACTTCATTTTTTTCGGTATATTTCACATTACTCTTTGCAGATATTTCAAATGTATTTAAACTGGCATTAACAATCCCCTTTGGCTTTTTAACTGCGCTTATTGGATTAAATATTTGTCATGATGCCATTCATGGAGCGCTATCTGAAAAACGATGGGTAAACAAGTTGTTTTCAGGTTTATTTAATATAGTTGGAGCAAATGCCTATATGTGGAATATTACGCACAATATTGTACATCATACATATACTAATATAAAAAACGCTGATGAAGATATTGATATAGCTCCGGGCTTAATTAGGTTGCATGAATCAGATGAATGGAAGCCAAGATACCAATATCAACATATTTATGCGTTTTTCTTGTACGGATTAACAAGTTTATCATGGGTTTTTAGAAAAGATTTTGTTAAGTTTTTTCAAAAGAAAATAGGGAGTTACAACAATACCAATCATTCTAAAAAAGAGTTGTATAAATTGATATTCTTTAAGATTGTTTATGTGGCGCTTTTTATTGCATTGCCTTTAATAGTTATGGATATTACGGTATTGCAATTTATCGCAGGCTTTTTATTAATGCATGTGATACAGGGATTAACTTTAGCGCTTGTTTTTCAACCGGCACATGCAGTAGAAAATGTTGATTTTCCGCTACCGGATGAAAAGGGTATAATACCGGAAGAGTGGGCAGCACACCAATTACAAACTTGCTCTAATTTTGCAACAAAAAGCAAGTTGGTAACATGGTTTACAGGAGGTTTAAATTTTCAGATTGAGCATCATTTGTTTCCAACCATTTGTCATATTCATTATCCGAAACTGGCATCTATAATTAGAGAAACAGCTCAAAAATTCAACTTGACTTATCATGAAAATATGAGCTATTATAATGCAATACAATCGCACTATCATTTACTCAAAAC
>CALKJP010000189.1 GCA_937995645.1 uncultured Bacteroidia bacterium | reverse complement strand
AAAGCACTTATATTATTGTTATTGATATAATCTGCCAAGTCGGCCTGTTCAACTTTTGTTGTTATAACATCAAATCCAGCTGCTTCAAGCATTTTTTTACCGCTTGCATCTATTCCGTCATTGGCTAATAATTTTATCATAACTATTTAATTTATATGTTTAATTAAATTTTATTGATTTTAATTAATTTTGTTGTTTGAAATTTGATTATTGCTCATTGCCAACTGAATTTATGCTTCTACAATTTCCATGTTATGAAATACATTCTGCACATCTTCATCATCTTCAATTTTTTCAATCAAGGCTAATACTTCAGCCTGTTGCTCAGGAGTAAGTTTTGTGGTATTTGTTGGTATTCTTTCCAGCTCGGCACTAATAATTTCAATGCCTAATTCATCGAGACCTTTTTGCATATTTCCAAAGTCTTTAAAATCGGTGTAAATATATACTTCACCATCTTCTTCCTTGTTAATTTCTTCCAAACCATAGTCAATTAATTGTAATTCCAAGTCATCTAAATTATGACTGCCCGGGTTAATTTTAAATACGCCTTTTCTTTCAAATAAAAAATCTAAGGAACCTGTTTTACCTAATGATCCGCCAGCGCGGGTTAAGTACATTCTGATATTGGCTACTGTACGTGTTGGATTATCGGTGGCAGTTTCTATTACAATAGCTATCCCGTGTGGTGCATAGCCTTCGTACACTACTTCTTCGTAATCTTTTTCGTCTTTGCTGGTTGCGCGTTTTATGGCTGCATCTACGTTTGCCTTAGGCATATTATTAGCCTTAGCATTCTGGATAGCTAAGCGTAATCGTGGATTAACTGATGGATCTGGACCTCCGGCTTTTGCAGCCATTGCAATTTCTTTACCTATGCGTGTAAAAATTTTTGCCATTTTTGCATAGCGGGCAAACATTTTGTGCTTTCTTTTTTCAAATATACGTCCCATAGTATGTGTATTTGTTGGTACAAATCTATTAATTTAACTTAAGGTATAATCATTTTCAAGACTCCAAGCATCGGGTTTATCGGCAAAAAGCAGTTTGGTTTTTCCCCATGTAATTTTAAATAATTCTGATTGGCGATATTTTTCTAAATATTCCGGTGCTTCCCAAATGCTGTAAGTAAAATAAATATTGTGATTACTGGCATCATGATACAGTGCTAAGTATTTACATCCTTCAAAGTTTCGGATTTGATTTTTTGATGCATTGAAAATGTTTATAAAATCAGGTACTTTTTCCGGAATCAAGGTAAGTTTAACTATTCTGGTTATCATAAGTAAATATTCGTATTACATCGCCGGTTTTTAAATTTAGAAGGCTGCTGGCATTGCCTTTATTTATTGCTATTTCAAGTAGGTCGGAACTATTAAAGCGGGCAAGTATTTCGCCTTCGGTAACATCATTGTAAAATAGAGAAATTGTATTTAATGTATATTCTGACACGCCATAAACATCCGAATATTTTTTTGAAGGTTTTAGCTGAATTTCAAATTTTTTATTTTTGCTGTTATTTTCAAAAAGTTCTCTTGTAATATTAGTTATAGCGTTTTCATAATTATCAATATAAATTACATTGCCTCTTATACAGCTATTATCGGCATAAGCTTTCATATTGATAAGCTTTTGAATAGTATCGCGATTAGGGCCTAAGCTTTCAATTCCTTTGCCATTTAATAATTTTATAGCTGCTGGAACAAAAATATCTTTACAAACAAAACTAAGTTGGTGAAATTTTTCAGGTATTATTTCTACAATTTTTTCCGGAATATTTTCATCTGTAATGAGCGAAAAAATACCATTGTCGGTACTTATAAAATAATGATCTTTAAATTTGATACAACAAAAAACATGTTCTTCACTTGGTTCGGTATTTACACTTATTATATGAATACTGCCTTTAGGAAATGATTGAAAAGCATTTTTTAAAATAAACGAAGCACTTTGAATATCATGTGCATCGAGCTGATGTGTTATATCAACTATAACTGCTTGTGGTGAATGACTTAAAATAGTTCCTTTAACCACCGCCAAATGATGGTCTTTTAATCCAAAATCGCTTGTTAAGGTGATAACTGCCATTTTAAGCCTTTAGTTTTCTAAAATATTAGTAATTTGGCGGTTCAAAAGTACTAATTAAATTCTGTTTAATTAATCCTTTTTATTCTTAAAAAATTCTGATTTTGGGCGAAAAAATATTTGTTTTTGATACAATAAATCCAGTAGAAATCTATGGTGTTAATGACCAAAAGATTGATTTAATCCGTAAAGCTTTTCCAAAATTAAAAATTGTTTCCAGAGGCAATACCATAAAAGTAGTTGGGAATGAAGATGAATTGAAAAGCTTTGAAAACAAGCTCAATCAAATAATTGAATATATTACAAAATATAGTCAGATTACAGAAAACGATATTCTGCGCATGTTGGAATTAGTAAACACTGAAGTAAGCAGCGATTCATTTTCCGGAAATGCTCAATCGGTAAGCGATGTAATTGTATTTGGAAATGCCGGTTTTATGATAAAAGCCCGTACTGAAAACCAGCGCAGAATGGTTGCCAGCTACGATAAAAACGATATGGTTTTTGCCATTGGTCCCGCAGGAACAGGTAAAACCTATACTGCAGTGGCATTGGCGGTTAGAGCCTTAAAAAACAAAGAAGTAAAGCGTATTATACTTACCCGTCCTGCTGTTGAAGCCGGAGAAAGTTTAGGCTTTCTTCCAGGCGATATGAAAGAAAAACTCGACCCATATTTAAAACCCCTCTATGATGCACTTTTTGATATGATTCCTTCCGAAAAATTGCAATATTATTTAGAAACGGGAGTGATTGAAATTGCCCCGCTGGCATTTATGAGAGGAAGAACACTTGATAATGCATTTGTAATTTTGGATGAAGCACAAAACGCTACCCAAAGCCAACTTAAAATGTTTTTAACCCGAATGGGAAAATCAGCCAAGTTTTATATAACAGGAGATGTTACTCAAGTAGATTTGCCTGCCAAGCAACCCAGTGGATTACCGCAAGCCATTAAATTGCTTAAAGACATAAAAGGAATTGATTTTATTTTTTTAGATGAAAAAGATGTGGTACGGCACAAATTAGTAAGTAAAATAATTGAAGCATATAAAGAAGATACATAGTTTATTTGAAAATGTGTAAATATGTGAATGTGTGAATAAAACAACTAATATCTATTAATTTCAATTAGTTTTTATGAATCTCAAATTAATTTAAAACCAATAACCAATAACCCAAAATGGAAGGAATAAAAGCAACCGATTTTAATTTCGATAAGCAAGTTAGTTTATACCGAGGCAAAGTGCGCGATGTGTATAATATTGATAATAAGTATTTGGTAATGGTAGCAACCGATAGAATATCGGCTTTTGATGTAGTTTTACCACGAACAATTCCATACAAAGGACAGGTTTTAAATCAAATTGCTGCAAAATTTTTAAACTTAACTAAAGATATTGTACCTAACTGGATTATTGCAGTACCAGATCCCAACGTTACTATTGGTCGTTTATGTAAGCCATTTAAAGTTGAAATGGTAATACGTGGATATTTATCGGGTCATGCAGCACGCGAGTACAAAGCAGGAAAGCGAGTAATTTGCGGAGTTACAATGCCAGAAGGAATGAAAGAAAATGATAAATTTCCGGAACCTATCATTACTCCCACAACAAAAGCAGCCGTAGGGCACGATGAAGATATTTCTAAAGAAGAAATTTTAAGTAGAGGCATAATAAGCAAAGAAGATTATGAACAATTAGAAAAATACACCAGAGCACTTTATCAAAGAGGTACTGAAATAGCTGCCCAAAGAGGCCTAATTTTAGTTGATACCAAATATGAATTTGGTAAAGGCGAAGATGGTAAAATTTACTTGATTGACGAAATTCATACACCCGATTCATCACGCTATTTTTATAAAGATGGTTATGAGGAGCGACAGGCAAAAGGTGAAGATCAAAAACAATTATCAAAAGAGTTTGTACGCCAATGGTTAATTGCCAATGGGTTTCAAGGTAAAGAAGGACAAAAAGTGCCTGAAATGAACGATAAATTTGTAGAAGAAGTTTCTGAACGTTATATTGAATTATACGAACATATTACCGGAGAAAAGTTTCAAAAATCAGATACTACCAATATTCTAAAACGTATCGAAAATAATATAAAAGCTTTTTTAAAAACACGTAATTAAAAAAAACTGATTTTCCTCATTTTTTTTTTAAAAAGCCTTTCCGAGCTTGCGTCTTCACAGCTAAAATATAAAATGATGGACGGTTTTAAAACGATAATCGAGCCGTTTAAAATAAAAACGGTTGAAACAATTAAAATTTCAACAGTTCAAGAACGCAAAGCCTTTTTAGAAAAAGCGCATTACAATCCCTTTTTGCTAGATTCTGATCAGGTAATAATAGATTTTTTAACTGATAGCGGTACTTCTGCCATGAGCGATAAACAGTGGGCTGCCATGATGCAGGGCGATGAATCCTATGCAGGAGCCAGAAGCTGGAAAAAGTTTTATGAAGCAGTTAGCTCATTAACACATTGTAAATATGTTTTGCCTACACATCAGGGGAGAGCAGCAGAGCGCATTTTGTATGGTTATTTAGGAGGTAAAGGAAAGTATTTTATCAGTAATACTCATTTTGATACTACACGCGCTAATATCGAATTTTCAGGAGCCGAAGCATTCGATATTCCTATTGCAGAAGGATTAATTCCTGAAATAGACTATCCCTTTAAAGGCAATATGGATGTAAAAAAACTCGAATCAATCATAAAAGAAAAAGATGCAGAAAATATAGGAGCGGTTATACTTACTGTTACTAATAATAGTGGAGGAGGGCAGCCGGTAAGTATGCAAAATGTGGAAGAGGTGAGTGCAATTTGCAAAAAATATAAAGTTCTGTTTATATTAGATTGTTGCAGAATAGCCGAAAACGCTTACTTTGTAAAACATCGAGAAGCTTCGCAACAATATAAAAGCTACCGACAAATAGCAGAAGACATGTTTAAACTGGCAGATGGTGCTATTATGAGCGCTAAGAAAGATGCCCTGGTAAATATGGGAGGTTTTTTAGCATTGAAAAACGAAGAATTAGCCAATGCCTGTAAAAATCTATTAATTATTACCGAAGGATTTACTACTTATGGCGGACTTTCAGGAAGAGATATGGAAGCTCTTGCTGTAGGAATAGAAGAAGTGTTTGATCCGCATTATTTACACTATCGCATAAAAAGTACAGCATATCTGGGCGATAAATTACATGCTATGGGCGTTCCTTTAATGCGCCCTATTGGCGGACATGCGGTTTATATTGATGCCGAAAAATTGTATCCACATATTCCAAAACATCAATATCCGGGTCAAGCACTGGTGTGCGAATTATATTTAAAAGGCGGTATTCGTGCGGTTGAAATAGGTTCGGTAATGTTTGGAAAATATAACGATGTTGGAACATTAATTACAGCCCCAATGGAATTGGTTCGATTGGCAATTCCGCGCAGAGTATATACACAAAGTCATATAGAGTATGTAATTGAAGTTTTTGAAAAAATACTGAAGGATAAATCTTCTGCCAGAGGATTTAAAATAACTTATGAACCAAGATTTTTAAGACATTTTACAGCGCATTTTGAGCGCCTTCCATCATAACCAGATAAATGATGTAAACAGTATAAAGCAATAGAAACAGCACTCCTTGCCAACGCTGTAACATGTGTTTTTTGCCAATAAACATAAAGACAAAAAGCAACAAGCTTGCAAAAATGGTCATGCCAATATCTACAAAGTTTTTTTCTTGAAATGGAATATTGTACATTATACTGCTAACACCTAATATCCAGAAAATGTTGAATATATTTGAGCCAACTACATTTCCAACAGCAATATCAGCATTTTTTTTATATGCAGCAATTGCAGAAGTGGCAAGCTCTGGTAATGATGTTCCAATAGCAACAATGGTTAAACCTATTAATGATTGACTAATGCCTAATGATGTTGCTATACTTACCGCACCATCTACAATCCATTTACCTCCCAGCGAAAGCCCTGTTAATCCAATCAGAATTAATCCAATAGATTTAAGTAGTGGCATGTGTTCCTGTTTGTTTGTTTCTATATCATATTTTTTATCCTGCTGCTCTTTTTTTGAAGTTTCAAAAATATAGTACATAAAAATGATAAAAAATGCGAGTAATGAAAGTCCGTCAGTTCTTGTAATGGCATTGCTGTTAGCTTTATCCAAATAAACATCGGTAGCCATTATTCCTACTAATATAGCGGCCAACAGGCTAAATGGAATCTCTTTCCATGTAGTATTTTTTTGAACTGCCAGAGGAAATATTATTGATGATACTCCAAGTATAAGTAAGATGTTTGCAATATTACTACCAAGTATATTTCCGATAGTAATATCAGTATTACCAATATAACTAGCATATACATTTACAAATAATTCAGGTGCTGATGTACCAAAGGATACGATAGTTAAGCCTATTATTAAATCTGAAATATTAAATCGCTTGGCTAAAGCAGAAGCACCATCAACTAACCAATCAGCACCTTTAATTAATAATGCCAATCCAATAACAAAAAGCAGGTATGTAAACATATTGGCAAAATTACGCCAATTTTATGGATTGTTTATCAAGTAAGATGAAAATAAAAAAGCCCCGAGTTTATTCGAGACTTTTTGTAGCCTGTACGGGAATCGAACCCGTGTTTCATCCGTGAAAGGGATGCGTCCTAACCCCTAGACGAACAGGCCATCTTTGATTTGGGAGTGCAAATGTAATACTATTTTTTGGTAGCACAAATTTTTTTCAATCTATTACTTAAAAAAATACTAAACCTTGAAAATTAGCATAAAAAAAAACGTCCCCATAATTCATGAGAACGTTTTTTATTGTTAAGAAAGATTATTTTTTATTTTTCTTTTCAGCTTCATCTAAAGATTCTTTTAGCTTAGCTAATTCGCCAATATCTCCAAGAGTAGTTTTTTCAATACTGTCTTTGATATTTTTTACAGCTTTCTTTTCAGCAGCAGCTTTTTCTTTTTTCTCAGCTTTTTCAGCGGCTTTTTCAGCTTCTTTAGCTTCTTCATGAATACGAGCATGAGAGGCAACTATTTTTTTGTTTTCTTTATTAAATTCAATAATCTTGAATTGTAAAGTTTCATCTACCTGCGCTGTTTTGCCATCTGCTTTTACTAAATGTTTGCTTGGAACAAATCCTTCAACCCCATAAGGTAAAGCAATTAAAGCGCCTTTGTCAGTAATGCTGGTAATTGTTCCCTCGTGAACAGATCCTTCAGTAAAAATTGTTTCAAATACATCCCACGGATTTTCTTCCAATTGCTTATGACCTAAGCTAATTCTGCGATTTTCTAAATCTAGGTCTAAAACAACTACATCTAATGTTTCACCAATTTTAGTAAATTCAGATGGATGTTTAATTTTTTTAGACCATGATAAATCTGAAATATGGATTAAGCCATCAATTCCTTCTTCTAATTCTACAAATACACCAAAGTTAGTGAAGTTACGAACAGTTCCTTTGTGCTTAGAACCTACAGGGTATTTATCTTGAATTCCTATCCATGGATCCGGCATTAATTGCTTAATACCTAACGACATTTTGCGCTCTTCTCTGTCTAAAGTTAAAATAACAGCTTCAACCTCATCACCAACTTTTAGAAAATCTTGAGCAGTTCGTAAATGCTGACTCCAGCTCATTTCTGAAACATGGATTAATCCTTCAACACCGGGAGCTACTTCTACAAATGCACCGTAATCTGCAATAACTACTACTTTACCTTTTATCTTATCTCCAACCTTAATATTTGGATCTAATGCATCCCATGGATGAGCTGAAAGTTGTTTTAAGCCCAATGCAATACGTTTTTTGTCGTCATCGAAGTCCAGAATAACCACATTGATCTTTTGATCCAACTGAACAATTTCTTCTGGATGATTAATGCGTCCCCAAGAAAGATCAGTAATATGGATAAGCCCATCAACACCTCCAAGATCAATAAATACACCATAAGAAGTAATGTTTTTAACTGTGCCTTCCAATACCTGACCTTTTTCAAGTTTAGAAATAATTTCTTTTTTCTGATGCTCAATTTCGGCTTCGATAAGTGCTTTATGTGATACCACTACATTGCGGAATTCGTGATTAATCTTAACCACTTTAAATTCCATTGTTTTACCAACGTAAATATCGTAATCGCGAATTGGCTTAACATCAATTTGAGAACCCGGTAAAAATGCTTCGATACCAAATACATCCACAATAAGACCTCCTTTGGTACGACATTTAACATATCCCTTTATAATCTCATCGTTAGCAAGAGCTTCGTTAACTCTATCCCAAGCCTTAGCAGCACGTGCTTTACGATGCGATAAAATTAATTGCCCATCTTTGTCTTCTAATTTTTCTACATATACTTCAACTGTATCTCCAACTTTTAAATCCGGATTGTAACGAAATTCATTGAATGGTACTACACCGTCAGATTTATAACCGATGTTGATTACAACTTCTCTGTTGTTTTTCGAAACAACAATACCTTCTGTGATTTCGTTTTCTTCTACCGTTTTAAGGGTTTTTTCATAAACGCTAGCTAATGTTTCGCGTTCTTCTTTTGCATAGGTGTCATTTCTTTTTCCAAGACCTGACCAATCGAAATTTTCTAAATTTGCTGATGCATTAATGTTTTCTTGTACAACAGCTTCTGTTTGATTCTCAGCCATTTTATTTTTTGAGGCTTTTTTGTGCTTATGTTCCGGAAGCATAAGCGGGTTTTACATTACCCATCCGGATAGGGCTTTTTATTTAGGTTTGCAAAGGTATGCTTTTGTATTTAATAATCCAATTTTATTTTAGAATTGTAAGTACATTGCTAACTCATTCAATATCTTTTGATTATCATTATTTGAATACTTATTTTATAATTTTTTAAATGGGATGTGCTTAAATTTTAAAAAAAAATATGTAGGTTTGCCTTTATTGATAAATTAACTAATAATTAACTATTATTAAAAATTGACGATGGAAGAGCTAGAAAACAATGACAGAGCTGAAATCTTTTCTAAAGCTGTAAGAGCTGGAAAGAGAACTTACTTTTTTGATGTGAAATCTACCCGTGGGAATGATTTCTATTTGACTGTTACAGAAAGTAAGAAAAGATTCCTGGAAGATGGAAAATTCAGGTATGAAAAGCACAAAATTTTTCTTTACAAAGAAGATTTTGAAAAGTTTATTGAAGGTTTAAATGAAACAATTGCAAAAATTAATGAGTTAAAAAGCCAGTTTTCTTCAAACGAATCAGAAGAAAATGTTGGTGCAGCAGAAGGTGCTGCATTTACAAATGTAGATTTTGATGATTTAGGAAATCAATAGTTTTAAAACTAACTTAATGAAAGAGGTTTACTATTTTCAGTAAGCCTCTTTTTTTATTGCAAAATTTTTAATCCTATGTTAGATAAGAATCCGCGCCAATAAAAGATAGAAAAACAAAAAAAAGCGACCACTAATTGATCGCTTTAATTTTAAGTAGCGGAGACGGGAGTTGAACCCGTGACCTCAGGGTTATGAATCCTGCGCTCTAACCATCTGAGCTACCCCGCCAAGGCATATTTCAGGGGTGCAAATATATATTTTTTTCTTTTTACTGATAATTTATTTGAAAAATATCTACCATTTTAGTTGGTGTTTGTAATGGTACTTTATTTTTTTT
>CALKJP010000188.1 GCA_937995645.1 uncultured Bacteroidia bacterium | reverse complement strand
GCATGCTCTACCAAAAAGAATACGTTTGTTAATCGTACATATCATAATGTAACTTCAAAATACAATGGCTATTTTCATGCAAAAGAAATTGTAAAAGAAGCACAAAAACGAATAGAAGCCGAACATAAAGACGATTACCGAAAAATTCTACCGGTTTATTCTTTAGGCGATGATGCTACCGCTAAAAGCGTTATTCCGGATATGGAAAAAGCATTTAAAAAATGTTCGGAGGTAATTAAGTATCACAGTATGCTTATTAAAGGAAAAGAGTATTGCGATTGGATAGATAACACGTATTTTGTAATTGGCCAAACCCATTATTTTAAAAAAGAGTACTACATAGCTGCTGAGGTGTTTGATTATGTTGCTAAAGAATATAAAGCAAAAGACACCAAGCATTTGGCAATGATATGGCAATTGCGTAGCTATAACGAAAACGGAAGCTTTGCCAATTCACAGTTAATTCTCGATTTATTAAACAGCGACCGAACTCTTCCAAAAGAATTAAAAGGAGATTTAGCTCTAGCCCATGCCGATTATTTAATGAAACGAGAAAGTTATGAACTAGCGGCAGATCAATTAAATAAAGCCTTAGGATTAATTAAAAAGAAATCGCAACGGGCTCGCATAACTTTTATTCTGGCACAACTATACCAACGAACCAACCAATGTAAAAAAGCCAGTAGATTGTACACTGAAGTAATCGAAATGAACCCTAAGTACGAAATGGTGTTTCATGCTAAAATTAACAGGGCAAAATGCTCAGAAGGCAGAAACGCCAGAGGTATAAAAGAGGAATTGGTTAAAATGTCAAAAGACGCCAAAAACAAAGAATTTTTAGATCAGATTTATTATACTTTGGGTGAAATAGAGTATAAAGAAAACAACGAAAGCAAAGCCATATATTATTTTAAAGAATCTGTGGCAGCAAGCATTAGTGACAATTATCAAAAATCATTATCGTATTTAAAATTAGCCGATATATATTTTAAGCAACCCGAATACGAATTAGCCCAAGCCTATTACGACAGTACGGTTTCTATTTTACCCAAAGATTTTCCCAACTATGATTATATTGTTGAAAAGAAAAACTCTTTAACCGAGCTGATTAAAAACATAAAAATTGTAGCATATCAGGATAGCATGCTGCGTATTGCCGCAATGAGCGAAGAAGAAAGGGATCGCTATGCAGAGCGAATGATTCAAAAGGCGATTGAAGAAGAAAAGAAAAAACAAGAAGAAGAAGAATTGAAAAAGCAGCAACAACTTTTGGCACAAAACAATCCAAATGCTCAGCAGCAGCAAAATCAAGGCTCCGGAAGTAACTGGTATTTTTATAATCAGGCAACGGTAAACTTTGGAATTACCGATTTTAAGAAAAAATGGGGCGACAGAAAACTTGAAGATAACTGGAGAAGAAGCAATAAAACGGTTATTTTAGACAATTTTGACGAAGAAGACAAGGAAGAAGATTTACTCGTTTCAGATACCGGAGATACTACAAAAACCAAGTCTTCAGGAAAATCAAAAGATATAAAAAGTAAAGAATATTATTTGCAAGATATTCCCTTAACGAAAGAAAAACAAGATAAAGCTCATGAAACAATTAAAGAAGCCTTATATAATTGCGGAACCATTTACAAAGAGCAACTACAAGATTACATGAATGCCATACTTGCATTTGAAGAAATAATTAAACGATACGATACCTCCAAATATCACCTGCCCCTGTACTATCAGCTATACAGATTAAGCAATCAGATAAATGATAACCACCGAGCAGAAAAATACAGAAACATTTTAAAAAGCAGCTATCCCAACTCGCCTTATGCAAAGCTGATAGACGATCCTGAGTATTTGAAAACCGCTAAAGCAGAACTTTCAGAAATAGAAAAGTTTTATGCCTCAACCTATGAGCTATATACCCAAAAACAATATGCAGCCGTTGTTGCACGAAGCATACAGTCGGATTCCTTATATCCAAAAAGCAAATATGCACCACAGTTTCATTATATGAAAGCCATGTCTTTAGGCGCATTAAAAGGACCACAGGTGCTCGAAGAAGAATTGAAAAAACTCATCGTATTACATCCGCAAAATGAAGTAAAAAAGAAAGCCGAAGAAATGCTGGAAATAATTTATTCCGTTCAGACAGATGCTGATACCAGCACCATTGATGTTACAACACCGTTTATACACGATAAAAATGCCACTCATACCTGCATTATAATTGTTAAGGACCAATCAAAAGATTTGTCGGAAGTAAAAAATGCTGTTTCTGATTTTAACAACACGTTTTATTCTTCTAAAGGGTTAAATGTAAGCAGTACTTTTTTAGGAAACGATCAATTGATTATTATTGCCTCTATGGAAGATAAAACCAATGCAATGAAATATTATAATAACATAATCAATGAAACTGCCATATCTGCTGCGCTTTCGGGTGTAGCATATCAAATTTTTGTTATTACAGGTAATAATTTTCAAAAGCTTTTTAAAGATAAAAACATTGAACAGTACAACGACTTTTTTGAACGCAGGTATTTGAATAAAAAGAAATAAAAACTTGTTTTTTCAATTCAAAAAACTAAATTTGTACGAATAGAGTTGAAAATTAAATGGTTTTATGTTAAAATTATTGAATAACGATATGGCAAAAAACGATAACATAGGAAGTTCCGTTAACCTTATAGGCCCGGGAACAGTAATAAAAGGAGATATCGATACCAATGGTGATATTCGCATAGACGGCAGTATAGATGGAACTATTAAAGTAAAAGGGAAATTAGTGATAGGAAATACCGGAAAAATTACAGGCGATATACAATGCCAAAATGCGGAGGTATTTGGTGAAATTCAAGGACAAATTGGGGTAAGCGAATTACTTTCTTTAAAAGCATCGGCTAAATTAAATGGCGATATCGTAACCAATAAGCTTTCTATAGAGCCGGGGGCGGTATTCTCCGGAACCTGCAAAATGGGTGCGGTTATAAAAGGTATTCATCAAACAGAAAAGCCAAATTTAGTTGCAGAAAAAATGGCTTAATTAAGTATTTTAAAAATCAAAAAAGCCCCCAATTTTTATTGGGGGCTTTTTTGATTGTAGCATTTAATTATTGTAATTCAAGGGTTGAACATTGATTAGCATATACGGTAATTGAACCCGTCCAGGTGTAAAAACCATCAGTAGCAGAAACATTATAAGTCCCAACTTTTAATGTGGCAGTTACACAGCCGTTTGCTCCACAGTCAGGAGTTCCTCCGGTGTAATACATGGTAATATTTCCGTATCCGGTATTGTTGATTGAAACAGCTATTGGATCTACATCAGGGTTCGATGTCCAAATCATAGCTCGACCCGTGGCCGCTTTTAGCGAAACAGTCTTTGTTGCAACATCGGTTTTCTTGCCGTTTTTAGAAATAGCTTCTAATTTGAATGTAAGTGTTCCTTCCGGAGAGTTAACAGATGTTTGATAATCTACATTTTGCGATGTAGCTGTTTGCCCATCCGGCATGGTCCATTTGTACTTGTCGGCATCAATCGATTTGTTGCTTAGCTTAATTGTTTCTCCGGCAGTGTACTCGGTTTTGTCTGTTGTAAAATCAGCGCTTGGCTGTTTTTGACAAGAAGTTAATAATGTAACGCTTAGTGTTAAAGCAGATAATGATAAAAGGATTTTGTTTTTCATAAAATTTATTTTTAATTGGTCAAAGCAAAAGTAAATAGCTGCCTTATACTCAATTATTAAATTTTATGAAACCCCTTTGTTATTACATTAAGAAGCAAAAAAACTTCACCAATCTTAATTGCTTTCTAAAATTTGGAATAGTTCGTCAAGTTTTGGTGTTAAAATAATTTCTGTTCTACGGTTTTTAGCCCTTGCTTCCGGAGTTTTGGCATTGTCTAAAGGCATAAACTCGCCATGCCCTGCAGCCGTAATTCTTAGAGGATTTACCTTACTGTTTTCTAAAATAATTTTAGTAACCGATGTGGCTCGCATTACGCTCAAATCCCAATTGTCTTTTACATCACCGGCACCTCTCATGGGTACATCATCGGTATGCCCTTCAACCATAACATTAATGTCTTCGTTTTGCTCTAAAACTTTGCCCAGCTTTTTCAAAACCTCAACACCTTTGGGTGATACAGCCCATTTGCCCGAAGCAAACAAAAGGCTTTCTTCTAACGATACGTAAACTTTACCGTTTTTAATATTTACGGTTAGGCCATTGTTTTCAAAGCCAAGAAGCGCATCAGACACTTTTCTTTTAAGATCTTTTACGGCAGCATCTTTTTTACTTAAAATTTCTTCCAACTCTTTTACTTTAGCTTCGCGTTTTTGAAGTTCTACATTCAACTCTTCTAATTTTTGCCCTTTTAAATTCAATTCTTTTTCTAAGGCCTTAAGCGCATCTTCTTTACGCTGTAATTCTTCCTGTGTTAGCTGAAGTTGTCCTGCCAGTTTTTTTGTTTCAGCTGCATTTCCGGCCAATAGTTCTTTATTTTTTTGAAGTAATAATTCATATGTTTCGTTTAGTTTATCATAATTGATTGTCATTTGGCGTAATGATTTTCCAATGGTGGTAGTATCATTTACTAGTAAGTCGTGTCGCTTTTTTAATTCAATGTATGACGAGTTAACTTCGTTATACTGACTTTCCAAATCTTTATGGTTAAGTTTTAATTGCGATAATTCGCTTTCACAACTTTCTTGCTTCTTTTTAACTTCTTCAAATTTTCTTGCAGGTACACAAGAACTAATAATAGCTATTGTAGCTATTCCAACTATAATTAAAGAATGGTTTTTCATACACGTTTTACGTTTAAACAAACAAAATTAAGTGCAAAGCGCCAATCTCAGCAATTAACAGTTAAAAGTTTAATAACTGTTAAATGTTAATATCTACATGCAACCTGATAGTTAAATAATCGTAAAATAAGCGCTAATAAAAAATTACCAACTATGGCAAAACTTAATCAAAACTGGATTACCGAAAAACTTATTGATTTTGAATATAAACAGTACATACTATTAGCCTACTTAAGCGAAGTTGAAAAGGCATTTGACAAAACCGAACTGTATCCTTATTTTTCTGAATTAATAGAACATTATAAAAATGCTAAAGTTATTAAAGAGCAGCAATCTGCCATGGCAGAAAGTTTTCCCAAAAAACTTTTAGGTTTTAATAAAGAAACATTGCAGCCGGAGTTTGAACGATTAATAAACGATAGTGCCATAATACAGGAAATTTTACAAATTGTAGATTTTTCATTACCAAAATTTGAATATTACCTGAAAGAGGGAAAAAAAATATATGATTTTATTGAATCGCATACACAAATTTCTCCGGTTGGTATTATCCCATTAAATAATGATTTTGGCTACATATTATTAAATGATGCTTCGCCCGAAACCTATGTTTATTCGTATGAAATAAAACTTTTTGAAAGTGCTGATGATAAATACAGAGGCGTTTATACCCAATATGTTTCTACATTTACAAAAGGGATAAAAAACAACTTCGAAAACATAAAATCACAATTAATAAAACAAATCAAAGAATGGCCTAATCCTGCAACTTATGCCATAGAAACCGATTTAAAAGTGCCTTTTGCAGAAACATTTTTACCTATTGCCAAGCGAATATTGGTTAAAACTGTACAGCCGGTTTATTAAGTCATTTTGTGTATTTTAGCAATTATAAAATTGCTATATGCCAAAATTTAATGCATCGCTACACTCAAAGTTGCCAAAGGTAGGCACTACTATCTTTACGATAATGACAAAAATGGCACAGGCGTATAATGCCATTAACTTGTCGCAGGGATTCCCGAACTTTCCTTGTTCTTCAGAGCTTATTGCGCTTGTAAATAAATATATGCAGCAAGGTCAAAACCAATACGCTCCCATGCAGGGAGTATTGGCTTTGCGCGAGGCTATTACTGATAAAACAAAAAAGCTTTATGGCTGCCATTATTCACCTGAAACAGAAGTAACCATAACAGCCGGTGCTACGCAAGCCATTTATACCGCAATTACCGCTGTTGTAAACGAAGGCGATGAGGTAATTGTTTTTTCACCGGCGTATGATTGCTATGAACCAGCCATTGAATTAAACGGTGGCAAAACCATTCATATTGAATTAGAATTTCCAGATTATAATATAAACTGGGGAATAGTAAAAAAAATGATCAACCATAAAACACGCATGATTATTATTAATACGCCCCATAACCCAAGCGGAAGCATTTTAAAAAAGCAGGATTTGCAAGAGCTTGAAAAAATTACAAGTGGAACGGATATTATTGTATTGAGTGATGAGGTATATGAGCACATGGTATTTGATGGAAATACGCACGAAAGTATAGCAAAATATCCTGAATTGGCTGCACGTAGTTTTATTGTTAGCTCCTTTGGTAAAACCTATCATACAACTGGGTGGAAAATAGGCTATTGCATTGCTCCCGAAGCCCTAATGGCCGAATTTAGAAAAGTGCATCAATACTTGGTGTTTGCAGTAAATACACCCATACAATACGCCCTTGCAGAGTATCTAAAAAAAGAAGAAGAATATCTTCATCTCAATAATTTTTATCAACAAAAAAGGGATTATTTTAGAAATGCAGTAAAAAAATCGCGGTTTAAACTCTTGAATTGCGAAGGCACCTATTTTCAATTGCTCGATTACAGCAATATTACTTTAGAAAAAGATACCGACTTTGCTGTTCGTTTAATTAAAGAATTTGGAATTGCATCAGTTCCCGTTTCGGTTTTTTACAATGAGCACACCGATAATAAAGTATTGCGTTTCTGTTTTGCCAAAGACGAAGAAACATTAAAGCGTGCAGCTGAAATTATTTGCAATATCTAAGCAACCGATTGTAAAACAAATCGTTTACATTACATGCTTGAAAATTTAAAAATAAGCATCATTCAAACATCACTTTATTGGCAGGATAAAAGAGCCAATTTAAAAATGTTTGAAGAGTTAATGGCGCCATTAAAAGATAAAACCGATTTAATTGTTTTGCCCGAAATGTTCTCAACCGGTTTTACCATGGAGGCTCGAAAATATGCCGAAGAAATGAATGGACCAACGGTAAAATGGATGCGAACCATGGCGCGTGAATTAAATACACGTATTATAGGAAGTATAATAATTGAAGAAAAAGACAAATATTACAATCGCTTAATTTGGGTTGAGCCTTGGGATATTTTCGGCACTTACGATAAGCGTCATTTGTTTCGCATGGCAGAAGAGCATCATCATTATACAGCAGGTAAAAACAAATTAATTGAAAGTATTAAAGGATGGAGAATATGTCCGCTAATTTGTTACGATTTGCGTTTTCCGGTATGGAGCAGAAATAAAAACGATTATGATGTATCAATATATATTGCTAATTGGCCCGAGCGAAGAAATCATGCATGGAAAACCTTACTTATGGCGAGAGCCATAGAAAATCAATGTTATGTGGTGGGGGTTAACCGAATTGGAGTAGACGGCAACGGCATTTCCCATTCAGGCGATTCTGCCATTATTGACCCCAAGGGTTTTGTAATTAGTAAAACAAAACCACACGAAATTAGTGTTGAAACACTGGAATTAAACTATAGTGATTTAGCCGAATATAGAAAAAGCTTTCCAGTAGGCTTAGATGCCGATGATTTTGAGATAAAATAAAAAAGCCCTGCCGGTTACGGCAGGGCTTTTTTAGTAAAGAATAAATTATTTGTTTACAATAACTTTTTGAGTAGTAGTACCAAAAGACGAGCGGATAACAAATGAGTATTCTCCCTTTGCTAAATTAGCTACACTGTAAGTAATGCTTTGTTGTCCGGCAATTTGCATTCCAACAAATTTGCTTTCTACTAATCTTCCGTTAAAATCATACACCATTACATCAATAGGAGAAGATTTTGGAAGCGTGTAATTTAAAGTAAGCATATCATTTGCAGGATTAGGGAAAGCGCCTAATTTAAATTTATTTTCTTCTTCTTTAATTGATGTTGCAACACCGGTTACGCAAATATCATCTATTGAAATTAAGTTATCATCCATAGTTTTATGTAAAAAAGCAATGTAAACGCTTTGCCCAATATAAGCATTTAAAGACACGCTAAAAGGCCTTAACTCGCCAATAAATCGGGCAGAGTCGCCATTATATTCAATATACGTTCCATCTTGTCCATGAATAAAACCAGAGGAAAAAGAATAATTAGCAAAAGAACTGTCGGCAAAAGGTCCTGGCGCAGAAATATATTCGCCTGCAGTAAATAAAGTGGTTGTAAAACTTGTTTCGTAATTGTCGGTGGTTGAAATTCGCACTTCATACCCATCTAAATAACGCGGAGTTTGGCGTGGTGCAGATTTCCATGATAGCGTTGTGGGGCCATTAACCTGAATTTTTGGAGTAATTAACCAGTTTAAAGTATATTGGTTAACATTGCTCCATGAATTGGATGCCAAAACAAAGTTAGTGTCTCCATTTGCCGTAAACTCATCAACAGTGGCAAATGGAAAAGCTAAAAACCATTCTCCCGGTCTATTGCTTGGACTACCATCGGGTAAGCCATCTTCATCAAAGTTATACCAATTAGTTGTTTCGTTGGTACTGCCATTTGGAGCATTTATTTGTATATACGGGAAATTATCTGCTTGAAAGTCTTCGAATAAAAGGGTATCGTTTTGCGAAAACGAATTTATGCCCCAATGCAAAATAGCAATAGAAAGTAATAGTTTTTTCATACGTGATTTATTTAGGTTGATTTTTACTGAACTGCTAATATACAAAAAAAATTAAACATCAAATTTATGGTAACTCCCATTTAATTTCGCTGTCCCAGTTTCCTTTTACACTTACTGTGCCATTGTAAATGTATGTTTTTTCGGGTTGTATTTTATTGAGGTATTTCCCTGTATCCCATTTATTGTTGTTGTTTTTATCCAACACTAATCTAAATCCATAATTACCCGGAGCTAAATAATCAAATTTTATATTTGTTAAACTATTGCCTGATTTGCTTTTCAAGATTTGATTTTTTTCGTCAAGTAAATCTACAATATAGTTTTTGGAGGCTACATCAATTCCTTCAATACTTAAATTTATAGTGCCGTAATAATTTTTACTTTGCACTTTAAAGGTTAAAAGGATAGTGTCGTTTTTAAGACCAAATATGTCTTCAACAGCGTTAGGAAGTATTAATAAATTATAGGTAGAATCTTCTTTTCTATTAAACGTTAAAGCATGATTTCTCAATGCCTTATCTATGATTTCCATTTTAAACGCAACAGTGTCATTTCCTTGCCTTAAGATAAAGTTGTTTTGGTTTGATGAAACTATGGGATGAGACCATGTTAGAATTAAAGAATCATTATAGTTTAGAGGGGAGGAGGTGCTTCCATTAACTTTTGCTTTTAATTCAAATGAGGTCATTTTACCTGATCCACGGCCGGCTTTTCCATTGCTCGTTTCGCTTGGTTTTTTGGGTACTTCGAGCTCCAGCGTATCTAATATCTTGCCTTTATCACTAACTTCTAATATTAAAGAGTCAAGTCCATCTATATCGGTAAGCCATAAAATTACCGTATCTTTTTTAATGTTTTGCTCCATTAAAAACCAAGATTTTTTAAACTGGTGATTTAATGGTACAACATTAATGTTCTCAACAGGTAAGTTAAATATGATTTGAATTTTGCCGAATTGTGTAAATTCTGCTGAGGAAACAAATTGTTTTTCGGATACCTCTTTAAAGGCTAATAATTTTATTGAGTCTAAGTTGTTGTTAAGTTCAATTATGTTTTGAGAGAAAGCAATTTTTTCATCCGGCAAATCAAAAAGGTAATTGCTGTTCAAATCGTTTAATGCAAATAGCCGATAAGTTCCTTGTTTAATATGTTTTATAATAAACTCTCCGTTCTCTTTACTTTTAGAAATATAATCCGGTCGTATTTTTAAAGGAACAGAATCACCTGTATCAGCATAAAGCATTACAAACATTTCTTTTTCAGCTTTTCCCCATTCTGCATCTATTATTTTACCTTTAATTGTTAGCGTATCAATAAAACTCCCTGTTGAAAAGACAAAAATGTTACTATCCAGCAAATTTCCTTCATTATAATCTGCAATAGAATTACCAAGATTTACAGTATAGGTTGTATTTGGCTGAGGAAGTGTATCAAATTTAATTTCAACAGTTTTCCCTTTTATCTTAATTTTGGGATTATTTCCTAACATTGGCGACACTATAATTTCAGATGATGCATCTTTTACTACTACAAATTCATCAAACTCCAAGCGTATGCTATTACCGGTATAATTGGTTTCAAAATTGCCGGGAGTACTTTTAAGTACTTTAGGAGGGGTAATATCTTTGGCTCCTCCTGTGGGTGTTACAACCTGTGCACATGATGCTGCAAATAAAACCAGAAGTGTTATAAATAGTTTGTAAAATAATTTATACATTTAAATTGTTTTGAATGATAAATGCCAGTTGTTCCAAATATTTTTGGTCTGTTTCATCAAAATCGGCAAATTTATCGCTATCAATGTCTAACACCATTGTTACAACATTGTTTTTGTTAAAAACAGGAACTACTATTTCAGAGCGCGATAAAGAGCTGCAGGCAATATGTCCTGGAAACGTATCTACGTCTTCAACCAGTATGGTTTTTTGTTCTTTCCAGGATGTGCCACATACTCCTTTTCCAAAAGGAATTCTGGTGCAGGCAATACTTCCCTGAAAAGGACCTAAAACAAGTTCATTATTATGTACCAGATAAAATCCTACCCAAAAAAAATTAAACGTTTGTTTAAGTGCAGCACATATATTGGCAAGATTAGCAATAATATTTTCTTCTCCCTCAATTAAGGATTTAATTTGAGGTAATAAGTCTTTGTATTTGCTTTCTTTATCAAGCCTTTGATTTATATTTAACTCTTTTGCCATAACTGCAAACCTACTAAATATTTTAGATTAAATTATGCAGAAGCCAGTGCCACAATGCTTATTTTAACATCTTTCACTTTAAGTAAAAGTTGTGCACAAGCTTCAATAGTTGCCCCTGTTGTAATTACATCGTCAACAATAAGCAAGTGTTTGCCTTCAAATTCATTTTCATTAGCAGTGGCAAAAATTTCTTTTACATTTTCCCAGCGTTTAAAGCGGCTTTTTTTAGTTTGAGTTTCACTGGCATATTTTCTAATTAGCCAGTTTGTTTTAACAGGCTTTTGCATAGTTTCTGATAGTCCAATTGCAATTAGCTCACTTTGATTATAGCCTCTTTTTTTAATTTTTGATAAGTGAAGCGGAACCGGGATAATAACATCAATTTCTTTAAATGGCGTATTGTTTAGTTCTGTTCCAAAGAGCTTTCCGGTTATAAATCCTGCATTTTTATTTCCTTTATATTTTAACTGATGTAATAATTGTTGAACCTTTCCGCCTTTTGTAAAATGGTAAAATGAGCAGGCATTTTCAACAGGAATTCTACCCCAAAATAATTTACTTACAGGATTATCTTTCGTTTTCCAGTAATTGGTTTTTGGCAGATTAAGTATGCAGGAAGTACATAGTGTTTCCTCATTTTTCAGCAAGGTTTGATGGCATGCAGCACAGCTTTCGGGAAAAATAAGTGCAAAAAAATCAGATAGCATGTATTTGCAATATTCTACAAAAGTTTTTAATTATTGTTTTAGATAAACGATTAACTTTGTGTTATAAAAATAAAATTATGGAAGGTCAAAATCAAAAGCAAAACAACATTATTAAATTTTTAGTCCTGATTATTGCATTGCTTACCATTGCCTGTGGTGTTTTAATTTGGCAGTTTATAGAGCAAAATAAAGCTATACAAACGGAAGTTGCAGAAAAACAAGAAGTGATGGAAGAAAAAGATGCTATATCACAGGAGTTGGAAAATTTGATGAAAGATTTTGAATCGCTTCAAACCAATAATAAGGAGTTGCAAGCAGAAATTGAGCAACAAAAAGAAAAAATTGCTCAGCTTATGGCCGATGTTGAAAAATACAAAGGTAATACGGCTATGATGCTTAAATACAAAAAAGAAACAGAAACGCTTCGCAAAATAATGCAAGGGTATGTAGTTACAATTGATTCCTTAAATCAGTTGAACATAAAGCTTAATAAAGAAAATACGCAAGTAAAAGAAGAGCTTACCACACAGAAAAACAGATACGAAGTGTTGAATAAAGAAAAAGAAACGCTTACTCAAACTGTTGCAAAAGCATCTTTAATTGCGCTTTCAAATATAAAAGCAACCGGTATTAACGTTAAATCATCTGGTAAAGAAACAGAAACCAACAGAGCTAAAAGAGCGGAAAAAATAAAGATTTGTTTTGATTTGCAGGAAAACAACATTAGAAAGCCTGGAGATGTTACCTTATATGTTCGGATTGTAACTCCTGATGGAAAAATTTTATCAGAAGGAGCGGATGATTCTTTTATGTTTACTTATGATGGGGGTATTAAAGGCGTATATAGTGCCAAAAAAACAGTAGATTATAAAAATCAAAGAATGACTGCCTGTGCTTATTACAGTTGCAAAGAGGGAGAAGTTTTACCCGAAGGAAAATATAAAGCAGATGTCTATTTAGACGGAAGTAATATTGGAACAGTAAATTTTGAATTAAAATAAATTAGATTAAATTTCTCTGTTCATTAGCGCCTGAGCAAACACTTTAAGTTCTTGCTTTTTGTTTTCGTTTGCTTTAATTTCTGAAAGATGTTGTAATGCTAATTCATAAAATCGGTTCATTTCCTTTTCTGCCTGCTTGCGAATTTGCAATGTCTCATAAATGTTTTTTATGGCATTAACCTTTTCTGAAGCATTAAATTCTTTTAGGTTTATCCAATAATTTAAAGCTTCTTTTGTTGAGCCGTTTGCTTGTTTTTTAGCTTCTATCAACAGCCATGTTTTTTTATTGCTGATAATGTCTCCTCCTTGTTGTTTGCCGAATTTTTGGGGATTTCCAAAAACATCTAAAATATCATCTTGTAACTGAAAGGCAATACCAATATTTTTTCCGAATTCATACAAATGTTTTGCATCGTTTTCTGATGCATTTGCTGTGATAGCTCCCATTTGAAGTGCCGCGCCCAAGAGTACAGCTGTTTTAAGTGTAATCATATGTAAATACTCGTTGGTACTTACTTCGGGCTGTTTTTCAAAATTCATGTCAAGCTGCTGGCCTTCGCAAACTTCAAGAGCTGTTTTATTAAAAAGTTCTATCAGTGGTTTAATATGTTTATCTTTTGCTTTGATAAGTTCTTCGTAAGCTTTTACCAGTAAGGCATCTCCGCTTAAAACAGCAATATTATTATTCCATTTTTCATGAACTGTTGGTTTTCCTCTTCTTAAAGGGGCATTATCCATTATATCGTCATGAACCAAGGAAAAGTTATGAAATATCTCAACAGCAAGTGCAGCAGGATGAACATCTGCCGGATTTCCATTAAATAAATCATTTCCCATATAAGCTAAAAGAGGACGCATGCGTTTGCCTCCAAGGCTTAAAATATATTGCATGGGTTCGTATAGCTCTTTTGGTGTTTTTTGATTTAATGTTGCAACAAAGTTTTCAAGTGCATTAGAAAACAATTTGCCCTGATTAACAAGCGTGTTCAATTTAAAGAATATATTTGGTATTACTGATAACTTTCTTTAAACCATCTTCTAATGATAAAAGTTCGCGACCAAGTAAATTTTTCATTTTGCTGTTGTCCGGTTGTCTGCGAGTCATATCGCCTTCTTTTAGAGCAGGAAGATGTACTATTTTAGAAGTAGAGCCTGTTAAGGCAATAATTTTTTCTGCCAATTGTTTTATGGAAATTTCAATTTCGCCTCCTATATTTAAAACATCATTTATATGCTTGTTTTCATTAAATGCTTTTATACAGGCTTCAATATTATCGTCAATATAACAGAATGTGCGGGTTTGTGAGCCATCTCCATATATGGGAATATCTTCGTTTTTTAAAGCTCGTGATATAAATTTAGAGATTACAAAGTCTTTACTTTGTTTAGGTCCGTAAGTATTAAAAAAACGAAAAATGGTGTATTCTAATCCGTATTCCTGATAATAAGATTTTAAAAATGCTTCGCCAACGTTTTTAACAATGGCATAGGGTAACCGAGAATTTAAGGGTGTTGTTTGTTCGTTTTGTGGAAACTCAACTGGCTCGCCATATACTTCTGATGAAGATGAAAAAAACACGCGTTTTACACTGGTGTTTTTACATAGGGTTAAAATGTTTTTTATACCAGTAATATCATTAAGTACCATTACCGGGTTATCTAATGTTCGCTTTACGCCAACTAATGCAGCGTAATGAAAAACATAATCAAACCTCCCTGCATAAAACACACCGGCAATATCTTCCATGATGTTTACATCGCTTTTTATAAAGCGAATGTTATTATGAGGAGAAGATGGAATTTTATCAGGACTACCGGTAATAAAATTATCTACAATGGTGATGAAATTATTTTTATCCTCAGCTAATTTTTCGGCAAGGCAACTGGCAATAAAACCAGCACCACCGGTAATTAATATATTTGTCATACTTTTTGTTTAAGTAAATTTAATAGATAATTTCCATAGCCACTTTTTAAAAGAGGTTGTGCTATTTTTTCAAGTTGTGCATCGTCAATAAATCCTTTTTGCCAGGCAATTTCTTCAATACAGCCAACTTTTAATCCTTGTCGTTCTTCAATTACTTGTACAAATTGTCCTGCCTGCATAAGCGATGCAAATGTACCTGTATCGAGCCAAGCTGTGCCACGGTCTAAAATAGCTACTTTTAATTTTCCTCGTTCAAGATAGTGCTTGTTTACATCTGTAATTTCATATTCGCCTCGAGCGCTTGGTTTAAGGTTTTTTGCAATTTCAAGTACTTCATTATTATAAAAATACAAACCCGGTACAGCAAAGTTTGATTTTGGCTTTAGTGGCTTTTCTTCAATGGAAATAGCATTTTTGTTTTTATCAAACTCAACCACACCATAGCGTTCGGGGTCTGATACGTGATAAGCAAATACAACGCCACCATCTGGCTTTTTAATAGTGCTTAATGTTTCTTCCATTCCCGAACCATAAAAAATATTGTCACCTAAAATTAAAGCCGCATCATCCTTTCCAATAAACTTTTCGCCAATAACAAATGCCTGTGCTAATCCATTTGGAATAGGCTGCTCGGCATATTCAAAAGAGCATCCTAATGATTTTCCATCGCCTAAAAGTTTTTTAAAATTTGGCAAATCCTGAGGGGTAGAAATTATGAGAATTTCTCTAATTCCAGCCATCATAAGTGTAGATAGCGGATAATATATCATCGGTTTGTCGTAAACCGGCATTAACTGCTTGCTCACCGCCAGAGTTAGCGGATGTAAGCGTGTTCCCGAGCCTCCTGCAAGTATAATTCCTTTCATAAATTATATTTTAATGTTTAAACATTAATTTTGTTCTCGTTGTTTTTGGGAAGAGATAATTCGTTTATATCTATATCTTCTTCTTCATCTAATATTTGCAGCAAGGGTTCGTTCATTGCTTTTACAATTATTTGCTTTTCGACAGATAAAAGTAAGCTGGGTAAAATAATTAAGTTTGAAAACATGGCTACAATTAAGGTAATAGAAACTAATACGCCTAATGCAACTGTACCTCCGAAGTTTGATACGGCAAACACACCAAAACCAAAAAATAAAATTATGGAAGTATATGCCATGCTCATACCTGATTCGCGTAATGCCGAGAGTACAGAGCCTTTTAAATCCCAAGTTCTGTTGCGAATTTCCTGACGGTATTTAGCAAGATAGTGTATGGTGTCATCTACAGAAATTCCAAATGCAATGCTGAATACAAGAATTGTACTTGGTTTTATGGTAATTCCGAAATAACCCATTAAACCAGCGGTAACGATTAAAGGAATAAAGTTTGGCAATATGGAAACAAACACCATTCGAACAGACATAAATAAAAATGACATTATGACGGAAATAATACATATCGCAAGTGCAAGGCTTAAAATTAGATTGGTAACGAGATAATTCGTACCTTTTAAAAATACCACACTGTTTCCTGTAAGATAAACGGTGTATTTTTCCGGGTTAAAAATAGAGTCAATTTTAGGACGGATATCTTCATTTATGCGCTGCATTTCTTTGGTACCAATATCTGCCATTTGTGCTGTTACTCGCGCATAGCGTTTAGTAGAATCCATAAAGGAACGCAGAATTTTATCTTTTCCGCTCTTTGTTTTTGTAGTTAAGTAAGGTGCAAGGAATGATTTTTCCATATCGGTTGGAAGAGCATACATTTCTTGGCTTCCATTATAATAGGCTTGCTTAGAAAACTTAACAACTTCAGCTATAGAAAGAGGGCGTGAAAATTCAGGATAAGAGTGTATTACTTCTTGAAGTTTTTCAATTTTCTTAAGAGTTGGTATTTGGGCAGCCATGCCTTCTTTTCGTGTATCAATTACAACTTCAAAAGGCATTACTCCGCTAAAATTTTCTTCAAAAAATAATAAATCAGAATAAAGCTTATCGTTTCGAGGTACATCGTCTGCTATATTCCCCGTTGTTTCTATGAGACTGATACCATATATTGCTAAGGCGATAACGAATAATGTAATTCTATAAACAAATTTTCGTTTGTTTAATACTATATTTACCAAATTATTTACCAGTCCAAGCATCCACGTATTATCTAAATGTTTAATGTGTTTTTGTTTAGGTGGAGGCAAATAGCTAAAAACGGTTGGTATAATCAATAATGATAGGAAAAAAACTATCATTATATTCACTGCGGCAATGTATCCAAATTCAATTAGGATGCTGCTTGATGTAAAAATAAATGTTGCAAAACCAATAGCCGTAGTCATATTAGTTAAAAAAGTAGCTCCTCCAATTTTTTGGATAATGCGTGTAAGTGCTCTGGCTTGATTGCCGTGTTTTTTATATTCCTGATGGTATTTGTTTATGAGATATACACAGTTTGGAATACCAATAACAATAATAAGTGGAGGAATAAGGCCAAGTAAAATGGTAATTTTATATCCAAATAAAACCACTGTTCCTAAGCTCCAAAGAACGCCTACGGCAACTACTACCATCGAAACAATTACAGGCTCCCATGAACGGAAAAACAAAAACAAAATAAATGCTGTAACCAAAGCAGAAAGCACAACAAAGAGCTTAATTTCCCTTGAAACTTTAACAGAAACTTGTGTTCTGATGTAAGGCATTCCCGAATAGTGAATTTTAATATTGGCTTTTTGGGCGATTTCTTCCACGTTTTTTTCAATACTTTCAATAAGTTTTTCGCGTGCCTTAGAGTTCAATACTTCACGGTTTAGCGTAATAGCCATTAGAGTAGCTCCCGTGGTATCGTTGTATAAATAATCTTTGTAAAAAGGTAGTGATAAAATTACGTTTTTAATACTGTCAACTTCTGCCTGCGATTGCGGCATTTTTTTTACAACAGGCACAATGTTAAAGCGTTTTTGCTCTTCATCTTTTTCAAGATTAAACAAGTGCGCTACCGATAAAACATCTTCTACACCATCTGTTTCTTTTATTTTGTTGCCAATGGCATACCAAGCATTGAAAATTTCGGGAGTAAAAAAATCTTTTTCTTTTATACCGATAACAAAAACACTTCCGTCTTCACCAAAAATTTGTTTAAAATTGCTGTATTGGATTGAGGTGCTGTCGTTATCCGGCAATAACTTTGCAAACTCATACGACATTTGCACCTTAGAGCCAAAATAGCCCATAATAATGGTGAGTAACGTTAAGCTTATAAGAATGGCTAATCGTTTGCGTAAGATTAAACTACATATTTTGTCCCACATAACTTAGGGTAAGAAGGCTTAAAACAATTAACAAACGTACATGATTTTGCCTAAAAATACAATATTATTAAGCGATTTGAATAAAGGACAAATTTAGCATTTGAGATTTATAAAAGTTCAAATCTCTAATGTTGAGTGTGTAGGGTGGTGAGTAGTATTTGGGTTATCCGCCATTAGGCGAAAATTAAGCATGCTAATACTTAATTCGGGAAGTGTTACATTTATCCCAATTGATAATTGGCAGGGATTTTGAAAAAGTATAATTTAACCGGATAATATCAAACTTATGCGTTATTTAAGCAGTTTATTGATTTCTCTCGTTTTTATTCTAACAGGGTGTGTTTCTTCTAAAAAACACTTAGACAGAGGAAATTACGATTTAGCCATTCAAAAATCGGTTAAAAAACTAAAAAAGAAGCCATCAAATGCTAAAGAGATACAGGTGTTACAAAGAGCATATTTGTTAGCCAATCAGAAAGATAAAGAAAAAATAAACTTTTTAAAGCTGGAAGGTAACCCTGATATATGGGAACAGGTTTTTGAAACTTATTTAAAAATGAAAAGCCGACAGGACTTGGTTAGAACCCTGCCTCAGCTGTGGCTGCCGGGAGGAAGTCCCGTAAATTTTGAATTTTTGAATTATGATGAGGAAATAATCAATGCAAAAAGAAAAGCAGCCGAGTTTTATTATGCCAAAGGCGTTTCTTTACTTGAAAACAATTCTCGTGAATCTGCTCGAGAGGCTTATTACAGCTTAATGAACGTAAAGAAGTTTTTTAAAGACTATAAAGATACTGATGCAAAAATTTCTGAAGCAATTGCAAAGGGAACAAGTTACGTTTTGTTTAAAATCGAAAACAATAGTGGTGTAATTATTCCGCAAGCATTTCAGGATGAAATGTTTAAAATAAGTTTGCACCATTTAAACCGTCAATTCATTCAATATCACACCAATCCATTAAAAGACGTGTATTATGATTATACCATACTTTTAGCTATAAAAAGTATTGATGTAAGTCCTGAAGGGGTAAAAGAAGTACATTATACCGAAAGTAAAGAAATTCAGGATGGGTTTCAATATGTATTAGATGACAAAGGAAATGTAAAAAAAGATAGCTTAGGAAATGATATTAAAGTGCCAAAGTTTAAAACCATTACCTGTAATGTAATTGAAATGCAACAAACAAAAGCGGCTCGCGTTTTTGCCACGGTTGATTTTATAAATAACAACACCAAACAGCTTTTAAATACTGTTCCGCTTAATGCAGAAAGTTATTTTCAGCATTTTTCAGCAACGGCTCAGGGAGATTTAAATGCTTTAAGCCCTGAAACAGCTAAAAAGTTGGGTAACAGACCCATGCCTTTTCCAAGTAATGCAGATATGATAATGCGTTGCAGCGATACGGTTAAAAATATGGCCAAAGGCTTTATTGATAACAACAGCGGATTGTTTAAGTAAAAGATTTAGTCGTTAGTCAATAGTCGTTAGTTGTTTGCCAATAGCCAATAACTAATAACCAATGACTTTTTTCTAATTTCTAACGACTTACGGCTTAATTCACATTATCGCCCCTTATTTGTCGAATGCGCTTACGCGATTCAACCACATATATACTTCCTGGAAATTCCATTAAAACTTTTTGATACAGTTCGCGCGCTTTTTCTTCATTATTTAATATGAAGTGCTGAATTTCTGCCATTCTGAATAATGCATCATCGCCATAAATATCGTCAGCAAAGCCATTGTAAATATTGTCATACATTTCAAACGCTTTGCCATACTCTTGTTTTTTTTCATAAATGCGGGCTTTGCTCATTAAAATATCATCAGCCAATGAATGTCCGGGGAAAAACAGATTAATGGTATCTAAAGTTTTAAGCGCATCGTCTAATTTGTTTTGAAAAGTTAATAATTCTGCACGGGCATATATTTGCAAGGGTACTTCATTGGTATCAATGGTTGTATTGTCGGTAATTAAAAGTGCTAATTGCATGGCATCATTAGCTATTAATTTTGAGGTAGAGCCTTTTAAAACATCTAACTGTGCCTGTGCCCATTTAAAATCGCCCACAAAATAGGAGAGGCGGGCGTTTCTAAACTTTGCCTTATCGCCCAGCTCATCGTGTTTAAAATCTTTTTCAACCTGAGAATAAAGAAGAGAGGCTTCCCAAATATCGTTTTCGAGTAATAAAATGTCGGCTAAATCCAACTTACATTCTGCTTTTAATTGCGGAGAAATTCTGCCCATGGCAATTATTTCGTCTAAAACAGCTATTGCTTTGTCTGTTTGATGTAAATAAAAAGCATACAAATGAGCCAAATCACGCATGAGTGAGGCGGTATTTCCGCTTTTGCCCAATTCGTTTAATGTTGCAACATAGTTTTTTTCTAACAGGCTTAATTCTTCTTTGCTGTATTTAGCCTGTTCGGTAATTTTTTTAAAATTTACATGCAACAGTTCTATTTTAGCGGAGTTGTAATAATAGTTATCTTTGCCTTTATCAATAATGTATTGATAACCTTTTAAAGCCGCTTCATATTGTTTGTTTTCTGCTGCCATGTGAGCAAGTGAAAAAACTCGCGAACCATCTTCTTTTAATCGTTTATCAAGTGCAATTGACTGCGTAAGTGCCCCATTAAAATCTAATTCCTGCATCATAATCCAGATAAGCATTTCGGCAAATATTTTCTTATCGGGATATTTTTGAATTTTGCGTAAAAGTTCGGTTTTTAATAGTTCATTTCTTTTATCTTCCGGTGCACTTTGGTAAATGCGTAATAATGAATTTTGAACTTGTTGAATATAATTTTCATTAATTAATAACAAATCTAAATATTCATTTATCATGGCTGTATAATCCCCTTTTTGGGCATAGATGTCTGCAATTTCGAAATGAAAAGTGTATAATCCGTTTAAGATTTTTCTGCCTTTTAGATAGGTAGCAAGGGCATAATCTATTTCTTTACGATTGATAAAAGCATTTGCCAATTCAAATATTGTGTTTTGTTTTGGCGGCAAATCATTTAAAGCTTTTTCCCAAATTTTTTTTGCTTGATCAATTTTCCCTTCTCTTTTATAAATGTATCCAAGGTCTATCATATATGTTACTGCGTAAGAATTTCGCTTATGTTCTTTTTTTATTAATTTTTCTGCTTTGTTATAATTTTCGGTTTCAATCCAGCAGGTTAAAAGATTTTGATAATAGCGATCAATAGGGTTTTTATCAAATAGTTTTTCGTAGTAATAAGCGGCTTTTTCGTATTCTTTATTTTGAAAATACTGTGCGGCTAATTGTTCATCGCTTGATTTTGAATTTGTGTTTCCATCTTGTGAGATAGAAATTATAGGCTCTTGCGCAGCGCCTATAAATGATGTTGCAACAATAAACAGTAAAATAATATTTTTAAATATCGGCTTCAATTATTCCTTTTCTTTTAATTGATGCTTGTTTATAAAGTCTTGTACTTTAGGTTGCAGTTCTTCAAACATTTTTAAATAAACCGAGCTATTGTTTAGGGTGTTCCATCCATCTTCTAAAACTGCTTGTGCAGAGGTAACCTCTATGCTAAAGTATTCTTCTGCCTTACTTGCTTCAATATATCCTCTTTGTAAATCTCTCGACAAATTGTTCAATTGTTTTTTTGTGTATATCAACTCTTTATTAAGCGCGTTTATTTTATCAGAATAATTTCCAAGCGATTTACGTATCATTTTATAATCGCTCAATATGCGAGCTTCTTCTGTTGTTACAGTATCTTTAAGTTGATTTTTAATATGTTTAATGTTTTCTTCGATCTTCAATGCAGCATTTTTATAGGCATTGGTATCGGCAAATTGAATACTATCAATTAATCGATTAACTTCAATGGCCAAACTGTCTAAAGTTTGAATTTTATCAGAAAATTGATTGCTGCTGCACGAAGTTAAGTGCGAAAAAATTATTGCTAAAAAGGGAAGGGATAAAAATTTGCGCATAAAAAATCCTTTACGCAAATGTAGTAAAGAATTAGTAAAAACTTATTGTTCAATAATCAGCAATTTACTACTTATGGAAAATGCTGCAAAAATACCAATTGCTCCGTTGGAGATATTGCCAATTGGATTTCCGGGAGTTGCCGTTGGCCCGGTTTCGTTTATTTGATTAAATGTACGGTAATATTCAAAGGTAGCATAGTCAATACTGTGTAAATAACCGATAACGGTATCGTTTGGCAAAAGCCGCTGTACACCTGACGATAATGTTACAAATGTGCTTTGTCCGTTTCGTAAATTGTCGTCCACAATTTCAAAACTGCGAGTTTTATTTCCGTTTATTTCTCTTAGATAACGATAGTAGTTGCGAATATTGGCGGGGTCGGTAAAATGGATTCTGATAGTTGGGTTTCCACTGAATACGGAACGGCCAATACTGATAGAGTCAATTTCAACCGGATAATTCATGTATGATGAGGCGGTATATTTTTTGCCATTATATTCTATTTCTAATTTATAGGTTCTGCCGGGAGTACCTTGTAAGTTTATTGCTTTATAAATTCCGGGGTGAATTTTCGTAAGTTGCTCGGAATTTCCTTCGCTGTCGCTCACTATTACTATGGCATCATCAACAGCGGGAAATTCATTTTTGTCGCTAAAATTTACTGTTTTAGTAAGCTTTACCCAAATAGAGTCAGGGGCATCGGTAACATAAGCTTCTACCACCAATTGTGGGTCGGCACTGTTTAGGTCAACCTGAATTACTTTTTGGCAAGAACTTGCAACAAAAAATAAAATGCTTGATATAAGGAACAATTTAATATTTTTCATTTTAGAATAATGTTTAAACATTAAAATTTAAAGTTATATGCAATTGATGGTACAATTTTAAACAAGGTTGTTTGTACAGCTCTTGTTCTGCTTGGGTCGTCAGGGTCTTGTTCAAATGTTATAGCAAATGCATTTTCTCTGTTGTATGCATTGTAAACCGAAAAGTTCCAGTTTGATTCAAATTTCTCGGTTTTTTTGCGTTGCCAGGTTACTCCAATATCCATGCGGTGATAGGCAGGCATACGGTAACCGTTACGTTCTGTATAGTAATTTATAACTTGTCCTGCAATTTCGTATTTGCCGCTCGGAAATGTAACAGCATTTCCTGTGTAGTAAACCCAGGTGGCTGATGCCGTCCATTTAGGTGCAATTTCATAAATACCAACTATTGAAATGTCGTGTGTTCTGTCTTGACGGGCAGGATAATAATTTCCATTGTTAATTCCCTCTATCTGCCTTTCAACGCGAGATAGGGTATAGCCAATCCAGCCCTTAAATTTTCCGTATTTTTTCTTAATTAAAAATTCGATACCATAAGCTCTTCCGGTTCCATAAAGCAATTGCGACTCTACATTATCATTTAATGTAACATCGGCTCCATCGCGATAATCAATTTGGTTTTGCATGTATTTGTAATACGATTCTACCGAAAACTCAATTGTATTGTCTCTAAAATTTCTGAAATATCCCAAAGATATCTGGTCGCCAATTTCGGGCTTAATATTGTTGGTATTTGCCAGCCACATATCGGTTGGATTTCCTGAGTTGCTGTTTGACAGTAAGTGTATATTTTGTGTATTTCGGGTTAATGCTGTTTTAATGGAGCTTCTTTCGTTTAATACTAAATTTACGGCTACTCTTGGTTCGGGATTTATATAGTTTTTAGCAATTTTCCCGTTAGCAAATGATACTGTATCTAATATTTCTCCTTGATTATTATAAGTATAAAAATCGCCAGGACCAATTACACTGTAGGAAGAAACACGTAATCCGTATTCGAAACTAATCAGGGTTGAAGGTTTGTAGGTATGCGAAACATAAGCGGCATTTTCAAGTCCGTAGCGTTTATTAAGTTCTCTTTCTACACCTACTGAATTGTTAAATGTAAAGCTGATATTGCCGGGAATGATGTTGTAATAAATGCTTTGGAAGCCAAATTTGAAACTCGATTTCGTGCTATGGTAATATTGGAAGTCTTGTTTTAATGAGTAGTTGCGAATTTCAGAAACTATTTTACCCTCTACGCCACCTAATAAAATGTTAATGTTGTATTTATAATTGCTGGCAATGAAAGAAGTATTTGAAAACAATTTTTCGTTGATAATCCTATTCCATCTAAGGGTTCCTGTTGCATTGCCCCAGTCAAAGCCAAAGCTTTTACCCAATCCTAAAACATCGCGGCCAAAATAACCGGAAACAAAAACTCGGTCTTTTTCGCTTATGCGATAGTTGGCTTTTAAATTCAGGTCGTAAAAATAAAGAATGGAGCGTCTTAAATTGGTGTCGTTTGAGAATTTTAAAAACAAATCGGCATAGGTTCTTCTGCCCGATACGGCAAAGGAGCTTTTTTCTTTTACTATCGGACCTTCTACATTTAAACGAGAAGAAATCAATCCAATGCCACCATCTACATGGTAAGAACGGTCATTCCCATCTTTCATGCGCACGTCTAACACAGAGGCTAATCGTCCACCATATTCGGCAGGTTGACTGCCTTTATAAAGTGTAACATCTTTTAAGGCATCGGAATTAAACACCGAGAAAAAACCAAGCAGGTGAGAGGCATTATAAACTACTGCTTCATCTAATAGTATTAAATTTTGGTCTGCTCCACCGCCACGCACAAAAAATCCGGCACTGCCTTCGCCTGCCGATTTTACTCCGGGCGTTAACTGTATGGTTTTCAACACATCTCTTTCTCCCATTAAAACCGGAATGGCTTCTATATCTTTTACGCTTATTTTTTCAACTCCCATTTGGGTTTTGGTAATATTTTCGTCTTTCTTTTCATCTACAATCACAACTTCTTTCAGTTGTTTGGAGCTTTGGCTCAGCTTAATATCTTTTTTTATGTTTTGATTCAGATTTAGTTTAAAAGATTGTGTTTCGTAACCTATGTATTGAGCAATAATGGTATATTCTCCGGCAGGAAGTGTAAGTGAATAAAAACCATACATGTTGGTAGTAGTGCCCGTGGCACTCAGTTCTTTAACAAGAATGGTAGCTCCCAGCAATTCCTCGCCCGTGTTTGCATCTTTAACACTTCCGCTTAGGGTAAATTTTTGAGCAAACAAAGTGTTGCCAATAGCAATTAAAAGTATTAAAATCAATGTTTTTAGGGTTGTTGACATGCCTTTATTTTTTATGTTTTTTCTCCCATTTTTTAATGGCGTTTTTTATTTCTTCGCGTATAAAATCATGAAATGCGATAATTTCTTCCAATGCTTTATTAAACTCGGGATATTTATTGCTACGCGATTTTAAAACTTCTTTTATCAAGGGTTGCAGTTGTTCCTGGCCTTCAATTTGCTTTTTGGTTTGCTCCATCCAGCCTTTGGTATTGATGTGAAAGTAACGCTTTCTGTCGCCTGTGTGTGTTATATAATCAATTAGCCCATGTTGAAGTAATGCATTTAATCCATTGCTTACTGCACTTTTACTCATTTGCAAATACTGATAAATTTCTTCAAAGCTTTTTTCGGGAGGGTCGGCAATCATTAAATAGGCAAATATGCGTCCTACGGCAGGAGTTAGTCCGGCTTTTTCTGATTGAACACCTATTTTTTCTATCAGTTGTTTGGTGTTTTGCTCTTTTGTCGTTTTTTTCATGCAATAAAACAGGATGCAAATATATTGGTTTTTTTAGTTCTGTAATTTGAGAACTAAAATGATTACTAATTTTATAAAATTGATTGTTTGATACATGAAAAAAAAATCACTTTTTTCTTGACTCGTAACGTTTTTTTTCGCAGTCAGTTAACATTAAATGCTAATTTATGAACAAATTTACGGGTTTACTGACAGCGTTCTTTTATGTAATATCAACAGCCGCCATGGCGCAATCGTTTACTTGGTCAACCTTGGGGAATAACGATATAACTCCCGATAATTGGCTGGGAACAGGTAATACCTCCATGCTGAAAGACCTAATAATAAAAACCGACAACAGAGAGCGTATGCGCATAAAAGGCGGAGGATTTTTTGGCATAGGA
>CALKJP010000187.1 GCA_937995645.1 uncultured Bacteroidia bacterium | reverse complement strand
TTTGTCATAAAGAATTTTCTTAAAGCTACGAATATAAGAAGAGTTATAATGCAAAAGAAAAGCCGCAATAATTATTGCGGCTTTTCTTTTGCATTATAACTCTTCTTATATTCGTAGCTTTAAGAAAATTCTTTATGACAAAAGTTCGCCCCTTCAGAGCAATTCGCCCAGTAAAAGACAAAGTGCATTTAATAGCTTCACGTTCGGTTGACAGCTATAAGCCAAATGAATTATATGCAAAACTTGCTGAAAATCCTTACACCTTTTTACATATTATTAAACCTGATTTTCTGGAAGAAAAGCGAAATAAAAAATATACTCCTGAGCTTTTACAAAAAGTAAAAAATAAATACAACGAATTTTTAAAACTTAATTATTTTATACAAGACGAAAAACCTTCATTTTATATTTATCGTCAAATAAAGCCTGACATGTCGTTTACAGGCATTATAGCCTGTTGCTCTGCCGATGATTATTTTAATGGTGTTATTAAAATACATGAACAAACCTTAGCAGCAAAAGAAGAAATATTAAAAAATTATCTTGAAGTATGTGATTTTAATGCTGAACCTATAAACCTTACATATCCAGCAGATGCAAAAATTGACACATTAACTGAAAAAATTATCGCTACTGACCCCTTATATGATTTTACAACCACCGATCGTATTCGCCATCAGGTATGGCCGGTAAATAAAAAAGAGCATATCAAACTCATTGAAAAACGATTTAAAAAAATTCCTGCTGTATATATTGCAGACGGACATCATAGAACTGCCTCATCGGCTCTGCTTGCCAAAGAGAAAAAAGAAAAAAATAAAAAACATACTGGAGAGGAAGGTTACAACTTTTTCTTATCAATTTTGTTTCCCGATCATGAATTAAAAATATTTGATTACAATAGAGTTGTTAAAGATTTAAATGGATTATCAGATAAAGATTTTCTTAAAAAACTTTCTGAGAAATTTGAAATTGAATTGAAAGAAAAAGAAATGCATCGTCCCAAAAAATTACATAATTTCAGCATGTATCTTTCAGGCAACTGGTATTCATTAACTCTAAAAAAATCTTTCATTCATAAAAAAGATCCGGCAGCAAGTCTCGATGCCTCTTTACTATCAGAACATGTGCTTTCGCCAATTTTAAATATTCATGATTTAAGAACGGATAAACGCATAGGATTTGTAAATGGTTTAAAAGGTATGGAAGGTTTAAAAGCAGAAGTTGACAGTGGACGCATGAAAGTAGCTTTTGGATTATATCCTGTTACAATGAAACAATTAAAAGAAGTGGCAGATGCCGGAGCTGTAATGCCCCCTAAAAGTACCTGGATTGAGCCTAAACTTAGAAGTGGTTTAATTATTTACAGCTTAACAAATCCATAAATATGTCTGTTGCCGAAAACTTACTAAAAATTAAAAAGTCGCTGCCTCAGCATGTTGTTTTGGTTGCAGTATCCAAAACTCAACCCATAGATAAAATTTTAGAAGCATATCACTCAGGCCAAAGGATTTTTGGAGAAAACTATGTACAAGAATTAGTAGAAAAATTTGCAGTTCTGCCCAAAGATATTGAATGGCATTTTATTGGTCATTTACAAAGCAATAAAGTTAAATATATCGCTCCATTTGTATCTTTAATTCATGGGGTTGATAGCTATAAATTACTGAAAGAAATTAATAAGCAAGGACAAAAAAACAATCGCATTATAAATTGTTTATTACAAATTCATATTGCCAAAGAAGAAACAAAATTCGGATTAAATGAGAAAGAATTATTTGAACTATTAAATTCAGAAGAATTAAAAAATCTAACCAAAATTAAAATATGCGGATTAATGGGCATGGCCAGCAATACAGAAAACACCCATGAAGTAAAAAAGGAATTTCTGTATTTAAATCAATTATTTAAAAAAGTTAAAAATAATTTTACTGCAAGTAATATCAATGTTACAACATTGAGTATGGGCATGAGCGGAGATTATCTACTTGCTATTGAATGTGGAAGCAATATGATTCGTATTGGAAGCAGCATTTTTGGTGCCAGAAATTATTCTAAATAAATCATAAATTATTCTCTTCCCCTACCCTATGCCTTTTAAATATTACGGTGAATTAATGGCTATACTTACCACACTATCGTGGAGTATTTGTATTTTTCCGTTTACTGAAGCTTCCCGAAGATTAGGCCCCAATACGGTAAACCATTATCGCTTATTACTTGCGCTAGTGTTATTAAGTATCATTTTAGTATTATTTAATGATTTTTCATTCACACAATTGTTTAGTGAACCTCATCTAAATAACTGGATTTGGTTAGGTTTATCAGGCATTATAGGTTTAACTCTGGGAGATTATTTTGGTTTTACCATGTATGCTATTATTGGTACTCGCTTAGGAAGCCTCTTTGCTTCGTTATCTCCGGGAGCTGCGTTGCTTTTTGGCTTTTTATTATTGGGTGAAACCATAAATGTTATTGGAATAATTGGAATTATAATAACATCGCTTGGTGTTGCCTGGATTTCGCTAAGCAAAGCCGAACATGCCAAAATTCCAGATTATGGACATGGCAAAATTAGTAAAGGAATTTTGTTTGGAGTTTTATCTGCAATTTGTCAGGGAGTTGGATTGGTATTAGCTAAAAAAGGATTTTTTAATCCGAAAATTGAGCAAGAAATAAATCCCATTCATGCCACATGGATTAGAATGATTACAGCTACCATAACAATTTTTGGAATATCAATTATTGCCGGAAAAATAAAAAGTATTTCTCAGCCTTTTATTGATAATCAAAATAACGGTATAAAATTTATGGTTGCAGGAACAATATTTGGTCCTGTTATGGGAGTTAGTATGTCGCTTTACACCATTTCTGTGCTTAATGTATCAATGGCGCAAACCATTTTTTCGTTGGTACCTGTTTTTGTATTACCAATTGCACACTGGATTTATAAAGAAAAAATTACTCTTAAAGCATTACTGGGAGCAGTAATTGCTACGCTTGGTGTAATTCTTTTAGTTTGGCGGGAAGAGATAAATTCTATTATCTAAATTACGCTTTCAACTGCATTTATAACAGCTTTAATTACCTGTTCTTGCTGTTGTTCAGTTAAGTTATAAAACACAGGCAATGTAATTTCTGTGCTGTAATTATTGTAAGCTTGCGGATAATCTTCCATTTTATAACCTTTGTTTTTGTAATAACTTAATAAAGGAATAGGAATAAAATGAACATTAACAGCAACATCCTGATCAAATATTTTTTGAATTATTTGGTCGCGCTGAACTTCTGAAATTCCTTTTATTCTTAAAGGGTACAAATGGAATGAAGAAATTTTATCAGCATTCAGATACTCAGGTAATTTAGCCCATGTTTTAGAATTAAAGACCTTGTTGTAGTTTTCAAAAATTTGTTTCCGCTTTACAAGCGTATCTTTATCATATCTGTTTAATTCTATTAAACCAATAGCAGCTGCTATATCGGTCATATTACACTTGTAACCAGCATCAATTACATCGTACTTCCAGTTTCCTTTTTGCATTTTAGCAAGCGCATCTTTGTTTTGTCCATGCAATGAAAAAACACATAAATAATCGTATATCGCTTTATTATCAAATGGTTCAGGAAGATTTAAGGCTATAGCTCCCCCTTCGGCTGTGGTTAAATTTTTTACAGCATGAAAAGAAAAAACACTTACATCCGTTAACCTTCCCGTTTTTTCACCCTTGTAACTTGCGCCAAATGAATGAGCAGCATCAGAAAGAATTAAAATTCTTCCCAGTTTTTCTTGTTCGGGTGAATTTGCTTTAAATTTTTGTTTTATATCTGCACGATTTACAAGAGCATTTAATTCATCAAAATCGCATGGAAATCCGGCAAAATCAACCGGCATTATTACTTTAGTTTTTTCGGTAATAGCTCTTTCAACTTCTCTAATGGAAATATTGAAATCATCATTTACATCAACCAATACAGGAGTTGCACCGCAATGCTCTACCACATTAGCTGTGGCACAATAAGTATATGCCGGTAATATAACTTCATCGCCTTCTTTTACTCCAAACCAGCGCAAAATAAGCTCTAATCCGGCTGTTGCTGAATTTAAGCAAAGTGTATTTTTATGTCCGCAATAAGCAGTAATTTGTCGTTCAAACTCTTTTGTTTTTGGTCCTGTTGTAATCCATCCGGAGTTTAATGCCTCTACTACAGCATCGGTTATGGCTTTGTCTATTCTTGGGGGAGAAAATGGAATCATTCAAACAAAATTTACGTGCAAATTTAAATTAATATTGATTTACTTGCCTGCTTTATCTCTTTTATTCTTTTGATAATGCATGAATTTCCATTAAGTTTGCCATCCTAAAATTTAACCAAAATTAATCAACAATTGTACGTATGATTAAAATTACTTTGCCTGATGGTTCTGTAAGAGAATACCAAGCAGGTGTTACCGGGCTTGAGATTGCCAAAAGTATAAGCGAAGGCTTAGCCAGAAATGTTTTATCTGCAAAAGTAAACGGGGAGGTATGGGATGCCACTCGTCCCATAGAAACAGATGCTACCGTTCAACTATTAACATGGAACGATACCGAAGGTAAATCTACGCTTTGGCATTCATCAGCGCATTTATTGGCTGAGGCGGTAGAAGCCCTTTATCCAGGCGCCAAATTTGGAATAGGTCCAGCCATAGAAAACGGTTTTTATTACGATATTGATTTAGGCGATAGAGTATTATCATCAGAAGATTTTAAAAAAATTGAAGATAAAATGCTGGAGATTGCTCGTAAAAACAATGTTTATAAACGTCAGGAAATTTCAAAAAAGGATGCCATTGCTTACTTTAAAGAAAAAAATGACGAATATAAATTAGAGCTGATTGAAGGATTAGAAGACGGTAACATTACATTTTATCATTCCGGAAATTTTACCGATTTATGCCGAGGTCCTCACATTCCGGATACAAGTTTTATAAAAGCTGTTAAACTACTAAATGTTGCAGGGGCTTATTGGAGAGGCGATGAAAAGCGAAAGCAATTAACACGTATTTATGGTATATCATTTCCAAAACAAAAAGAATTAGATGAATATTTAAAATTATTGGAAGAAGCCAAAAAACGCGACCACCGTAAGCTTGGTAAAGAATTAGAATTATTTACCTTTTCTGAAAAAGTAGGCATGGGATTACCATTGTGGTTACCTAAAGGAGCGGCTTTACGCGAACGATTAACGCAGTTTCTACAAAAAGCACAAATTAAAGCAGGATACGAACCCGTAATTACCCCACATATTGGCCACAAACAATTATATATTACTTCAGGTCATTACGAAAAATATGGAGCAGATTCTTTTCAACCTATCAAAACTCCGCAAGAAGGTGAAGAATTTTTCTTAAAACCGATGAACTGCCCACATCATTGCGAAATTTATAAAAGTCGTCCACGCTCTTACAAAGATTTACCGGTAAGATTTGCTGAGTTTGGAACTGTATATCGTTACGAACAAAGTGGTGAATTACATGGATTAACCCGTGTAAGAGGCTTTACTCAAGACGATGCACACTTATTCTGCCGCCCCGATCAGGTAAAAGAAGAATTTTGCAAGGTAATAGATCTTGTGCTATATGTATTTAAAGCTTTAGATTTTAACGATTTTACAGCACAAATTTCATTACGCGATCCAGAAAATAAAACCAAGTATATCGGTAGCGAAGAAAACTGGACCAAAGCCGAGCAAGCCATAATTGAAGCGGCTGCCGAAAAAGGATTAAAAACTGTAGTAGAAACCGGTGAAGCCGCATTTTATGGTCCAAAGCTCGATTTTATGGTAAAAGATGCTTTAGGCAGAAAATGGCAATTAGGAACCATACAAGTAGATTATAACCTTCCGGAACGTTTTGAACTGGAATATACCGGAAGCGATAATCAAAAACACCGTCCGGTAATGATTCACCGAGCTCCATTTGGTTCATTAGAACGATTTGTAGCCGTTTTAATAGAACATTGTGGCGGAAATTTCCCTTTATGGCTTAGCCCTGAACAAGTTAGCATTTTACCAATTAGCGATAAATTCAACAATTATGCTCAGAATGTTTTGAATTTGCTAAAAAATTACGATATTCGCGGGCTCGTTGACGACCGCTCAGAAAAAATAGGCAAAAAAATACGCGATACCGAAGTAAAAAAAATCCCGTATATGCTTATTGTAGGCGAGAAAGAGCAAGAAAACAATACTGTTTCTGTTAGAAAACATGGCGAAGGAGATTTGGGTAGCATGAGCATTGAAGCATTTAGCGAATTAGTTAATAAAGAAATAAACAGCCGATTGGCTCAATTTTAATAACCAAACAAAGGAGGATTGCCCTATAGCTACAAATGAAAGAACCGGTTTAAAATCCCGCTTTCCACAAAAGAAAGAGGATGCACACCGTATCAATGAAAAAATTAAAGCTCCACGCGTACGTGTAGTGGGAGAAAACATAGAATCTAATATATATGATATTTCCAAAGCTTTGGAAATGGCACAAGAATTAGGTTTAGATCTTGTTGAAATTTCACCTAATGCAGATCCTCCGGTTTGTAAAATAATTGATTATAAAAAGTTTTTATACGAACAAAAAAAGAAACAAAAAGAAATAAAAGCCAAAACAGCCAAAGTTGTAGTAAAAGAAATTCGCTTTGGTCCTAATACCGATGATCATGACTTTAATTTTAAATTAAAACACGCTCAAAAATTTTTAGAAGAAGGAGCAAAAGTTAAAGCCTATGTAATGTTTAAAGGGCGTTCAATAGTATATAAAGAACAAGGCGAAATTTTACTTTTAAAGTTTGCACAAGCTTTAGAAGATTTTGGAAAAGTAGAGGGACTACCTCAAATGGATGGTAAAAGAATGATGCTTACTGTAGCACCAAAAAAGAAATAACAAACCTTAATTTTAATATAAAACCAAACACAATGCCAAAAGTAAAAACCAATTCCAGCGCCAAAAAAAGGTTTTCAATAACCGGCTCAGGAAAAATTAAGCGCAAGCATGCGTTTAAAAATCACATCCTTACCAAAAAAGAGAAGAAACGTAAGGAAGCATTAGCAAAATTTGCTATTGTAAGTAAAGTAGATGAACCTAGAATGAAAAAACTTTTAGGAATCTAAAATTAAATTAAGTGTTTAACCTGGATGCACAGCCTAAAGATTCTTAAAAAGAACGCTGACATCCGCAAAACTAAAAAACTATGCCACGTTCCGTAAACGCAGTAGCTTCAAGAGCTCGCAGAAAAAAAATTATGAAACTCACCCGTGGATACTGGGGTGCAAGAAAAAACGTTTGGACAGTAGCCAAAAACACATTAGAAAAAGGTTTACAGTACGCTTACCGCGACCGTAAAGCTAAAAAAAGAGAATACCGCGCATTGTGGATTCAACGTATCAACGCAGGTGTGCGTCAATACGATATGTCTTACTCCGAATTTATGGGTAAAGTACACGCAAAAGGTATTGAACTAAATCGTAAAGTTTTAGCAGATTTAGCTATGAACCACCCAGCTGCTTTCAAAGCAGTTGTTGATGCCGTAAAATAAAAATATAGGTTTTATAATTTTATAATATCACAATAGCGTTCCTTTAAAATAGGAGCGCTATTGTTTTTTACGTAAATTAGCAACATGCTAAAAGCATCAAAAAATCTTATATATATATGCTTCATCATATTTATTTTCTTTTCGTGCAGAAAAGATTTTAAACGACCGTATTGGGATGCCGATATTTCTACTCCTATCTTAAAATCTGAATTAGGAATAGGTAACATACTCCCCGATTCTCTTTTACAAACCGATGCTGATAATGCTTTAAATCTTGTTTACAACAATACCATTTTTCGTTTTGATATGGATGAAATGGTGAAAATACCTGATACAACCATTATCAATGCATACGGAATGATTTTAACCAGCTACACCTTTAATCCCGGTCAATACTTTTTAAATCAAACACAAAACAATTCTTACGAATTAAATGGTGCTCAAATAAGTAAAATCATTATTAAATCTGGCGGTCTATATTTTAAAGCAAGCAGCGAAATACAAGAAAAAACAGAATTTATCTATATTATCCCTAAAGCAACAAAAAATGCACAGCCTTTTCAAAAAATTATAACTGTTCCGGCAGCACCTTCAGGAGGTAAAGCACTATATTCAGAATATGTTGATTTATCCGGATACGAATTTGATTTAACAGGTTCATTCGGAAATACCTATAATACATTTGAAGCACAAGTATTAGCAAGAATAAGCCCAAGCGGACAGCCTGTTACGGCATACTTTGGCGATAGTATAACAATGCAAACAACATTTGCTGATTTAGTTCCCTATTATGCAAAAGGTTATTTCGGTCAAGTAAATTTCAATAGCGGTATAGGAGAAAGCGATTTTTCACTTTTTAATAAAATAACAAACGGAAACATTAATTTAGAAAAAGTGAAATTAACTTTTAGTGTAGAAAATGGAATTGGCGCTGATGCCAGTTTTAAAATAAATTCATTATCTGCGCAAAATGCAAGAACAGGAAGTACCATCAATTTAAATCATAACATAATTGGCAGTACCATAAATATTAACAGAGCCATTGATAAATTATGGCACACCCCTGCAGCAATAAGTACCTTTTATTATAATGAATTCAACAATACAAATTCAAATTTTAAAAATATGCTGGAACTCTTGCCCGGTAAACTTAAATACGACATAGATATTGCAATTAATCCACTTGGAAACGTTTCTGGCGGAAATGATTTTATACATGCTGATCATGGATTAAATGTAAATCTATTACTCGAAATGCCGCTGAGTTTTTCTTCCAATCAGTTAACATTAACCGATACAACAAAAATAAATTTTAGCGAAATTAAAGAATACGATAATGTACAATCTGCCCTATTAACACTTATTGCAGAAAACGGATTTCCTTTTGATGCTGAAGTGCAATTAACACCTATTTTAAAAGATGGAACAATGTTAAGTCCTTTATTCACCAACAATCCGATAAAAGCTGCCGATGTAAATGCTGCTTATAAAGTTGAAAAAACAAAAATTAGTCATTTGAAAATACCATTAGATAAAAGCAAGCTCGAACAATTAAAAGATGCTGAAAAAATGATTATAACCATTGCATTAACTACTCAACCACAAAACGAACTTTTAAAAATTTACAGCAATTATAAAATAAAATTACATCTGACAGGCGATTTTACATACCGACTAAATAATCAAAAATAACATTTTTGAAAAAGCATCATTTACATATTATCCTTTACTTTTTAATTAATGTTTTAACATCAATTAACGCATTTTCACAACCT
>CALKJP010000186.1 GCA_937995645.1 uncultured Bacteroidia bacterium | reverse complement strand
TCCTAAACTAATTGCAATAATTGTTGTAGAAAGATAAAGTGCAATGGTTCTTCCTCCCATTTTAGAGAGCTGCGAAATGTCTTTTAAATTACTAATACCATCAATTAGTGAAACTATTACAAGCGGTACAGCAATTAATTTCAACAAGTTTATAAAAATTGTTCCAAAAGGTTTTATCCAATCAATAGTAAAAGATGACCATCCTAATTGAGATGAAACCAAGCCCCAAACAATCCCTAAGGCTAATCCAATTAATATTTTCCAATGTAGTGCAAGTTTTGGCATAAAAAAATCCTCTCAATATTAAGTTGAGAGGATAAAAGTAAGGAATTTAAGTTTTTATAAAACTTAGTTCTTGCCTAAATACCGTAAATATTTTACATGCGATACAATTGCAGAACGCATATTTGGATGCTCTACATAAGGAACATTGTATTCTGCGCAGGTTTGCTTAATTATTCTGCTAATTTCAGGATAGTGAACATGAGAAATTAATGGAAATAAATGATGCTCTATCTGAAAGTTTAAGCCTCCAACTAACCATGAAATTACTTTATTTTTAGTTGCAAAATTGGCCGTTGTTTTTAATTGATGAATAGCCCATTCATCTTCAATTTTATTTTCGGGCATTACAGGTTGTGGGAATTTTGCTTCCATAACGGTATGGGCTAATTGAAAAACAATACTTAAAACGATTCCTGTAAATATTCCATATATTAAAAATCCCACCAACCATGGCCAGAAACCTACCATATAAATAGGTAATATGATAAATGCCAATAAGTGAAATGTTTTATAAAACCAAAATGAAATATGATGCTTTGTATCATGTTTTTGAATTGGAACTGCACCTATTTTTCCGGTAAAATATTTTTTATAATCTGTAAAAAATATCCAGAAGAAATAAAGTAAAGAATAAGCTAAAAGAAAATACCAATGTTGGATACGGTGAATTCCATATTTTTTTTGTGTTTCTGCTAAACGTAAAACAGGACTAGCATCGATATCATCATCTATACCGTCAATATTGGTGTAGGTGTGATGTATAATATTGTGTTTAGTTTTCCATATATAAACATTAGCCCCCAAAAAGTTTATAGAAGCGCCTGCAAGGGTATTAATCCATTTACGATTACTAAAACTTCCATGTGCACCATCGTGCATTACATTAAACCCAATAAAGGCTGTTAAACCTCCTAAAAATATACATTCAAAAGCTGCTAACCAGTAATTGGGTGTAAAAAATACCAAATGAACATAAGTAGCGATAAACAAAACACCAACCAAAATAGCTTTTGAATAAAGTTTGTAATTTCCGGTAGGTGAGATGTTGTTTTCTTTAAAATAAGTGTTTACTCTTTTTCTAAGTTCTCCATAAAAAGAATTAGAGGGCATTGAAAATTTTGGTGTAATCATAAAATTGAATTGGAATGAAATGTTTTTATTCATGTTAATAACACAAAGGTACTACATAAACTAATTAGTTGTTGTTAATGTGTGTTATTTTATAATGAACTCTTTAATAATGTGCCGGATAACAATCTTATTTTTTAAAATTTTAATTTCTTGATAATTATTTATGAAATAAATGCATGAAGCATCCATAACGTTTTTTCTTGTTCTTTTATGTAGTCGCTCATTAGAGAATTGGTTCCTTCATCATTCAATTTATCGCTTAAACTAAGTAAATCGCGCTCTTTTTTAAGAAGAATACTTAGGTTGTCAATAATTAATTTTATGCTTTTGTGTGCATCACTGATATTTTTTTCTTCTCGTATTTCAGATTGTTTTACAAAATCTGTAAATGTATGTAATGGTTGATACCCTAATGTTAAGATTCTTTCGGCTATTTCGTCTATTTTTAAAAGAGCATCATTATAAAATTCTTCAAATTTAGCATGCAGCTCAAAGAATTTTGGTCCTTTTATATTCCAATGCATACCTCTTAAATTTTGATAGTATATCTGATAATTTGCCAATAAATCATTTAGTTTTGTAATAAGTTCATTCTCTTTTTTGTGAGTATAAACATTTGCTTTTTGTTTCTTCATAAGAAAAATAGTTTTTAGTAATTCGTATAACAAAATTACACTTTTTTTTAAATATAGAAAAAACAAATAAAATTTATATTTGCATAAATTAAATCTATAACGATGAATTTACAACAATTAGAATACATTATTGCAGTTGATACCTATCGTCATTTTGCAACTGCAGCTGAAAAAAGTTTTGTTACACAGCCTACCTTAAGTATGATGATACAAAAGTTAGAGGATGAGTTAAATTTAAAGATTTTTGATCGCAGTAAACAACCCGTTGTTCCAACATTAATTGGCGAAAAAATAATTAATCAGGCGCGTATAGTTTTGCATGAAGCAAATAAAATAAAAGAGATTGCAAAAAACAATGAAAATGAAATTTCCGGAGAATTTAAATTAGCAATCATTCCAACATTAGCTCCCTACTTATTGCCCTTATTTATAAGACAATTTATACGAAAATATCCTTTAGTAAAATTAATTATTACAGAAATGGTAACGGAGCAAATAATTGATAATTTAAAAAAAGGAAGTTTGGATGCCGGCATATTGGCTACGCCCTTAAATGAATCTTCAATTTATGAATTACCTTTATTTTATGAGCCCTTTTGGGCTTACGTTTCCGAAAAGGAAAAACTTTTTGATAAAAAATATATCTTACCTACCGATATAAATCCGGATAATTTGTGGCTTTTACAAGAAGGGCATTGTTTTAGAAGCCAGATTTTAAATTTATGTGAGTTGAAGAAAAAAAGTGAATCTGCTCATTTTGAATATGCAGCAGGAAGTATTGAAACACTTGTAAAATTAGTAAATCAGGAGAGTGGTATTACCGTTATTCCGGAATTGGCTACTATTTATATGACCGCCAAACAAAAAAAACATTTGCGTGCATTTAAGCCTCCTATTCCGGTTAGAGAGGTTAGCTTAGTTATGCATCGCTTTTTTCATAAAGAAAAAATAGTTAAAGCCATGAGTAAGGAAATTAAAGCATCTGTACCGGAGTTTATGCTTCAAAACACCAAAAAGAAAATAGTTGAGATTTAATTTATTTCAGCTTCTCATTGTTTTGATGTCTGTCTTTATCTCTCTTGGTTTTTTTATCCAGATTTTTTTGCAGAGCATCGGTTAAATTTATACCGGTTTGATTGGCCAGACAAATCAATACAAATAATACATCGGCAAGTTCATCAGATAAATCCTTATTTTTTTCCGATTCTTTAAAAGACTGTTCTCCATATTTACGTGCAATAATTCTTGCAACTTCTCCAACTTCTTCCATTAAAATAGCCATATTGGTTAATTCATTATAATATCTTACACCTATTGTTTTTATCCAGTTATCAATTGTTTTTTGAGCTTCATCTATGGTCATAATTTTAAATCTTTATTATTGTTACGAAAGTATGTTTTTTTGGTCTTACTCTGATAAATATAGTTATTTTTGCCCTGTTTAATAATAGCATTTTACAATGAATAACCTAAAAGATTTAGTGATAAAATTTGAAAATAAACAACCGGAAGTAGTATTTGAATGGTCGGATCCTGAAACAGAAGCAACTGGTTGGGTTGTTATAAATTCTTTAAGAGGCGGAGCCGCAGGTGGAGGTACACGTATGCGTAAAGGATTAGACAAACGTGAAGTGGAATCGCTTGCTAAAACCATGGAAGTTAAATTTACCGTATCAGGCCCTGCCATTGGCGGTGCTAAATCAGGTATAAATTTCGATCCGCAAGATCCAAGAAAAGCCGGAGTTTTAAAACGCTGGTATAAAACCGTAATGCCACTGCTTAAAAATTATTATGGTACAGGTGGCGATTTAAATATTGATGAAGTACATGAAGTAATTCCAATTACATCTGAATTTGGATTATTACACCCTCAGGAAGGCGTTGTAAACGGACATTTTAAAGCATCGGATGAAAGCAAGAAAAGAAGAATTGAGCAGTTGCAAATTGGAGTTTCTAAACATGTAAAAGATACACGATATACCCCTGCTCCTGATAGAAAAATAGTAGTTGCAGATTTTATTACCGGTTATGGTGTTGCAGAAGCTGTTCGTCATTATTATACGATTTACGGAAAAAAAATTGAAGGGAAAAAAGCAATTATACAAGGTTGGGGAAATGTAGCCTCAGCAGCAGCCTATTATTTGGCACAAATGGGAGTAAAAGTTGTTGGGATTGTTGACAGAGTGGGTGGTTTGATAAATGAAAACGGATATACATTTGAAGAAGTAAAAGATTTATTTTTAAATAAAAATGGTAATGCTTTAAATGCTCCCAACATACTTTCTTTTGATGAAGTAAATTCACAAATTTGGGATGTAAAAGCAGAAATATTTATACCTGCAGCAGCATCACGATTAATTACAAAAGAGCAGGTAGATAAAATGATAAATTCGGGTATAGAAGTAATTTCGTGTGGTGCAAATGTTCCTTTTGCAGATAAGGAAATTTTTATGGGCCCAATTTCAGAATATTGCGATAATCATATTAGTGTAATACCTGATTTTATTGCAAATTGCGGAATGGCAAGAGTATTTGCATACTTAATGCAAGATAATATTCAGCTTACTGATGAAGCAATTTTTTCAGATGTATCCAATGTAATTTATAATGCAATAAAAAAAATACATACCGAAAATCCATCAGAAAAAGGAATATCACAAACAGGATTAAAATTAGCTTTAACCCGGTTAGTTTAATTTGACTTATGACACTTAAAGAAATTTTAGCTTTTGAATTTTTAGGAAATACCATAGCAGATTATTCATGGCTTTTTGGAGCTATGTTGTTTGCTTTTATATTTCAAAAATACATCTCTCGTTATCTATCTAATGTTCTATATCGATCCGTTCGTAAGTATGTTCAAGAAATAAGCAGAGAAGAACTATTTCACTTAATTTATAAACCTCTTAGATTAACCATTCATTTATTGGTAATTTACCTTGCTACTACACATATCGAATTTCCGGATGAATGGAATTTAGCACCGGTAGAAAAATTTGGTTTAAAAATGTTTCTGCAAAGAACCTATTTGCTGATATTAATTATATCCATTACTTGGATATTTTTGCGATTAGTTGATTTTGCAGGTTTGGTAATGATGAAAAAAGCTGAGAAAACCGAAAGTAAACAAGATGACCAGATAGTTTTATTTCTTAGAGAAATTTTAAAAATTTTAGTTGTCGGATTTTCGTTTTTTATCATATTAGGAGTAGTATTTAAACTTGATATCGGAGCTATAATAGCAGGACTTGGTGTAGGTGGTTTAGCATTAGCATTGGCTGCAAAAGAAAGTTTAGAAAATTTATTAGCCTCATTTACCATTTTTGCCGATAAGCCTTTTGTAGTGGGCGATTTAGTACAGGTAGGTTCAATTATTGGTACAGTTGAAAAAGTTGGGTTTAGAAGTACCAGAATACGAACCTTAGAAAAAAGTTATTTAACATTGCCCAATAAAAAAATGGTAGATGCAGAACTCGACAATCTATCTCTACGAACATTCAGAAGAGCACGATATAAAATAGGAGTAGTTTATCAAACATCACAAGAACAGCTATTAGCTATAGTTAAAGATATTCAACAATATATTGACGAACATCCACGCACTAATCAAGAAGGAAAGGTTAGATTTGTTGAATTTGGAGACTCATCGCTCGAAATAATGATAGAATATTTTGTAGATACAATGGATTGGTTGGTTTTTTTAGATGTAAAACAAGAAATTAATTTAAAAATCATGGAAATCGTTAAGAAACACGGAAGCGATTTTGCTTATCCAACAACTACTGTATATTTGCAACCTGATAAGTAACAAATAACTTTATGATAGAACTAATAATTGCCGTTTTTATAATTGGTTATTTAGCGATAGCCTTAGAACATCCCATTCATATTAATAAAGCGGCATCTGCTTTATTAACAGGTGTGCTTTGTTGGACAATATACATATTGATGAGTCCCCATTCCGACCCTCATGAAGTTATAGGACAGTTAGAGCATTTTATTAGTGAAGTTGCCAGCATTTTATTTTTCCTTTTGGGAGCTATGACCATTGTGGAACTAATAGATGCACACGAGGGGTTTAAAGTTATTACCGATAAAATTACTACTACCAGTAAAGTAAAATTACTTTGGATTATCAGTTTTGTTGCATTCTTTTTATCTGCTGCATTAGATAATCTAACAACATCTATTGTAATGGTATCATTATTACGTAAATTAATTGATGATAAACATGACAGAATGTTTTTTGCCGGAATGGTTGTAGTTGCTGCAAATGCCGGTGGAGCATGGTCACCTATTGGGGATGTTACTACTACCATGCTTTGGATTGGTGGACAAATTTCAGCAGGAAACATTGTTGCAACATTAATCATACCAAGTATTGTTTGTTTATTAGCACCACTATTAATCCTATCATTTACATTAAAAGGCGAAGTTACACGTCCTAAAGAAGTTGTAAAAACAGGACATCACATAGCAAAAGTTAATAATACTGAAAGAAATATTGTATTTTACGTTGGAATAGGAGGATTATTATTTGTACCTTTTTTTAAAACAGTAACTCATTTACCTCCATTTATGGGGATGCTATTCAGCTTAGGAGTTTTATGGGTACTTACTGAATTAATGCACAAAAGTAAAAACGATGAAGATAAAGAAGCCGCTACAGTGGTTGGAGTAATTAGAAGAATTGATACACCCAGTATCTTATTTTTCCTTGGCATTTTAGTTGCAATCGGATCATTACAAGCTACCGGAGTATTAACAAATTTAGCTCAAACCTTAGACGAAACAATAGGTAATCAAAACATCATTGTATTGTCTATTGGTTTATTATCATCAATAGTAGATAATGTACCATTAGTTGCCGCTGCTATGAAAATGTATTCTTTGGAACAATTTCCTCAAGATAACATGTTTTGGGAATTCTTAGCATACGCAGCCGGAACGGGTGGTAGCTGTTTAATTATTGGTTCAGCAGCTGGAGTTGCCGTAATGGGGATGGAAAAAATAGACTTCTTCTGGTATCTAAAAAAAATAGGTTTATTAGCATTGGTAGGTTATTTAGCCGGAGCCGGAGTATATTTATTAACTTATCCTTTCTTTGCCGTTCATTAATAAAATATAAATCATTTGAAATAAAACTAACAATCATCTGTTTATAAATGTAATGCATAGTTATATATATAGCCTTGCTTTACTGTTTAACTTCGCATCAAACAAGACAGATTGTATGTTAAATATACCATTATTACAAGTAACCGTAGGTACTGAAACAGCAACGGATGTTGCTAATTCCCTTCCAAAAGAAGAAACTCTTTCAATATTTGAGTTATTTCTCGGAGGTGGTTTATATATAATGATACCACTTACAATAATGTCAATTATTGTAATTTATATTTTTATTGAAAGATACTTGGCTATACAGCGAGCATCAAAAAGCGACAATAACTTTATGAATAATATCAAAGAATTTATTCACGATGGAAAAATTGACGCTGCTAAAGCTTTGTGCAAATCTACCGATTCACCCACAGCTAGAATGATTGAAAAAGGAATCTCCAGATTAGGTAAACCTCTTGGAGATATAAGCGCAGCTATTGAAAATATTGGTAAACTTGAAATTAATAAACTTGAAAAATCAATTAATACACTTGCTACCATTGCCGGAGCAGCTCCTATGATTGGTTTCCTTGGTACAGTAATTGGTATGATTATCACATTTCATCAAATGAATATTGGAGGTAATGGAGTAGAAATTAGTCAGCTTTCAGGCGGTATTATGATGGCCATGGTAACCACTGTTGCCGGTCTAATTGTAGGAATTATTGCCTACGTTGGTTATAATATTTTAGTTGCTAAAGTTGAAAAAGTTGTACATAAACTTGAGGCAACTTCAATTGAATTTATGGATTTATTACAAGAACCTGCATAATGGCACTAAAATCCAGAAATAAAGTAAGTGTAGCGTTTAGCATGGCATCCATGACAGATATCGTGTTTTTGCTTTTGATTTTCTTTATTATTGTTTCAACATTTGTAAGTCCTTATGCTTTAAATGTTAATCTTCCTACAAGTAATAATAAATCAACAGAAAAAGCAAGCGTATCCATAACCATAAAACCCGATCTAACGCATTACATTGATGGCAAACAAGTAAATGCTGAAGCAATTGAACAACTAATACTTGCAGCTTTACAAAATAAACCAAAGCCTCAAATTGTTTTATTTGCAGATGAAAGCGTTCCAACAGGTGTTACTGTGAGAATTTTAGATATTGCCAATAGAAATAAGTTTGGCATTGTATTGGCCACCAAACCGCAATAAATGGAATTTCTTAAAGAAAAAGACAGCAAATGGGGATTGATTGGCACTATTGCCTTTCATCTGATATTATTTTTACTCTTCATATTTTTTGGATTAAAAACTCCGGTGCCAATTCCTACTCAAAGTATTTTAATCAACTTTGGAACAAGCAGCGATGGAGCTGGAGAGGTTCAACCCGAAAATTTTAATCCACAACAATCAAAGGAAAACACTCCTGATCCGGTATCTAATCCTCAAACAACGGCTACCAGTGTAAACGAAGTTGCTACCAGCGATAATACCGAAGTAATAAAGGTTAACAAGAAGAAACAAACAGAAAAAGTTGTAGAAGAAGTTAAAGAAGAACCAAAGGTGAATGAGAAAGCTCTTTTTCCTGCTAATAAAAATAAAGGCGGTGGTTCTGCCGGTGAAGGAGAAACAGGAAATCCCGGTGATCAGGGAGACCCATTAGGTGACAGAAACGCTAAAAGCCACACCGGTAATACCAGTGGAGGAGGCGATAGCTATTCACTTGGAAACAGAAAAGCATTAAGCAAACCAAAACCAATATACGATTGTAAAGAACAAGGCAAAGTGGTAGTCGAAATTTTTGTAGATCAACAAGGAAATGTAATTAAAGTAAACGCAGGAATAAGAGGAACAACAAACTCAGCTCCTTGCCTTGTTAGCAGAGCCGAAGAAGCCGCCCGTAAAACCAAATGGGAGGCTGATAGCGATGCCCCAGAGTTACAAAGAGGAACCATTACCTATAATTTTGAATTAAAATAATGAACTATCAACAGGCACTTGACTACATGTACAGTCAGTTGCCCATGTTTCAACGAACCGGACCAGCTGCCTATAAACCCGATTTAGGAAATACTATTGCAATCTGTAATTTATTAAAAAATCCACAAAATACTTTTATATCCATACATGTAGCAGGCACAAATGGCAAAGGCTCTACCTCTCACATGCTTGCATCTATATTTCAAGAAGCAGGTTATAAAACGGGCTTATATACATCGCCACATTTAAAAGATTTTAGAGAAAGAATAAAGATTAACGGGCAAATGATTTCTCAGGATTATGTGGCAGAATTTGTTTCAAAGTATCATAGCGATTTTGACAAAATAAAACCCTCATTTTTTGAAATGACGGTAGGATTGGCTTTTGATTATTTTTCTCACGAAAAAGTTGATATAGCTATTATTGAAGTGGGGCTTGGCGGAAGATTAGATTCAACCAATGTTATAACACCAATTTTATCGGTTATTACCAATATAAGTTTTGATCACATGAATTTGCTGGGAGATACTCTCCCTAAAATTGCATCAGAAAAGGCCGGAATAATTAAGAAAAAGATACCGGTAGTAATTGGAGAAACCGATAATCAAACCCAAGAAGTTTTTATTCAAAAAGCAAAACAAGAAGAAAGTGAAATATATTTTGCAGATAAAAACTTTTCGATAAAAAACTGCTCTGATTATAATCCTTTACAAAACTATTTTACAGCTGATATTTATAAAAAAAATAAATTAATTTATCCTAAAATTCAGTGTGGACTTAATGGAGAATATCAATACAAAAATGTTTTAACCGTATTACAATCTATAGAAATATTAAAAGAAAAGTTTAATATTTCTGTAAAACATATTAGAAACGGAATTTTAAATATTGTAAAAAATACGGGTTTATTAGGTCGCTGGCAAGTTTTGAATAATTCGCCCCTTGCAATATGCGATACCGGACATAATGAAGCAGGAATAAACTATGTATTAAATCAAATTAAGAAAATTCCTCATGAAAAATTACATTTTGTTATAGGTATGGTTAACGATAAAGAAGTAGATAAAATATTGGAAATGCTACCTCTAAACGCAGAGTATTATTTTTGTAAAGCCAATATCCCCCGTGCATTATCAGCAAATGAACTTTATGATAAAGCTATTGTTAAAGGATTGAAAGGAAAAATTTGTAAAACAGTAAAAGATGCATACAAAGAAGCATTAATAAATGCACAATCACACGATTTGGTATTTGTTGGCGGCAGCACTTTTGTTGTGGCTGAGGTAGTGTAAATTGTTACGAACATTAATTTTAAATACTTCATTTTCAGAAAACATTTTCATATTTTTGATTGTTTAATAAATAAAAAATTCCGACTATGTTATTCAATCCTCT
>CALKJP010000185.1 GCA_937995645.1 uncultured Bacteroidia bacterium | reverse complement strand
AACAAATTCTACTCCCTGATTAATGGTAAAATGTATTTGTATATATTGCCACTGAATTTCATTTAATAGCTGTTCAAAATAATCTGAACTTATATCTGCATTAATGCAATTAAAATGCAAGGCATTGGCTCCCTGCATTAGGGCTTTTAATGCTTGCTTATTAGCTTTTTCAGGGTATAAAGCCTGAATATATTCGCAAATTTCTCTTTGTTGAGATAAAGAAACTTTTTCTTTGGCTTTCGATACACTTAAATCATCTGCAAGATAAAAAGGTTTAAGAATGATATTATCAGAAATTTTCCAGTTTAATATTTCCGGACTTTTCCCTTTGAGTTCCTTTTCAATTTGCTTCATCCATTCTTCGCTTGAAACAGGCGAAAAAGCATCTAATAAATTTTGCATAAAACATATTTTTAAGGCTTTGCAATGTACAAAAAAATAATATGTAGATTTGCATTAAAAATTGCCCGGGTGGCGAAATTGGTAGACGCACCACTTTGAGGTGGTGGCGCCTGAAAGGGCGTGCTGGTTCGAATCCAGTCCCGGGCACTTTTACTTCCTTTATTCATGTTTCAACATTTAAAAGTTATAGAATTAGCAAGCGTTCTGGCAGGGCCTGCTGTAGGAATGTTTTTTGCAGAACTGGGAGCAAAAGTTATTAAAGTTGAAAATCCAAAAACAAAAGGAGATGTTACTCGGCATTGGAAATTAAACACCGAAAATCCTAATAATCCCTACTCTGCATACTATGCATCAGTAAACTATAATAAGGAAATTATTTTTGAAGATATTTCAAGTCCTGAAGGCTACAATAAAATCATTGAATTAATAAAAGATAGCGATATACTGATTGTTAATTTTAAACCGGGCGATGCCGAAAAATTTAAACTTACTACAAAAGATTTACATCTTATAAATCCACAATTAATTTATGCCTCCATAACCGGATTTGGCGCCAATGATTGCCGAACAGCTTTTGATGTAGTATTGCAAGCCGAAACGGGCTATATGAGTATGAACGGAACTCCTGAAAGTGGCCCTATAAAAATGCCGGTTGCCTTGATAGATATTTTAGCAGCACATCAATTAAAAGAAGGGATTTTAATTGCGCTTTTACAAAGAGAAAAAAAGAAAAAAGGTGCATTGGTTGAAGTTTCGCTATATGATACAGCTATTGCATCACTGGCTAATCAAGCAAGCAACTGGCTTACAGCTGGTCATATTGCAAAACCTGTTGGATCATTACATCCCAACATAGCTCCTTATGGAGAAACATTTAAAACAGCTGATGAAAAATTAATTATTCTGGCAGTTGGAAACGATAAGCAGTTTAATGAATTATGCAGTGTTTTAAAATTAAACGAATTAATAAATGATGAACGATTTTTGATAAATGCTTCGCGTGTAAAAAACAGACATGTTTTAAAAACTATTCTGGAAAAACAAATTTTAAATTACAATTCCCATGAATTAATTTTAAAATTAAATCAACATCAAATACCTGCCGGTATTATTAAAGACATAAAAGAAGTTTTTGAAGAAGATAGAAGTAAGGAATTAATTTTAAACGATTCAATAGGAAGCAGAGTTAAAACTGCCATATTTAAAATAAGCGAAATATAATGATAGAGATAAGAGCCCCTAAAAATCAGCAGGAATGGGATAAATATTATCAGCTTCGTTGGGAAGTTTTACGCAAACCATGGAACCAACCAATTGGAAGCGAAAAAGATACATCAGAAGACACGTCAATTCATTTTATGGCCTTAAACGAGCAAAATGAAATTTTGGGTGTTTGCCGATTACAAAAAAATTCAGAAACTGAAGGACAAATACGTTTTATGGCTGTTTCAAAAAATGCACAAGGAAAAGGAATAGGCAAATTATTAATTAAAGCTGCCGAAAAAAAAGCAATAGAACTCGGAATTAATACCATAATACTTCAAGCACGAGAAAATGCTGTACCTTTTTATATATCATGCAAATATGAAATTGTAGAAAAAACCTTTGTTTTATTTGATACCATTCAACATTATTTAATGACAAAAAAGCTTTAACATTCGCTTAACCAGGTGCTTTAATTTATAAATTAAATTTGTCAGGTTTATAATTTTTTATAATTTTACAAAGTTAATTCAAAATAACATCTGAAAATCAATTGTTTACAAATTCAAGAAAAATGAGGATAATTTCTTCGAAAAAAAATTTAATTTATATTGTGTCAACATTTATTTTCTATATCAATACTAATGATATAGAAGCTCAGCAATGGAAAAGATACCGAAAAGAAATTTTTTATGGATTAGGAGCAAATTACTTTTTAGGAGAATTAGGAGGAGCTAATCAAATAGGAACTAACTTTGTGCGCGATTTAGAAATATCTACTACACGTCCGGCTATAACTGCAGGATACAGATACAATGTTTCAGCATATTCAAAAATAAGAGGAACATTTACTGCCGGTACACTAAAAGGTAACGATAATTTAACACAAGAACCATTTAGAAATAACAGAAATCTGCATTTCAGATCGAGAATTTACGAATTAAATGCTGTTTACGAATACTATTTTAATCAGGAACAATCAGGTCATCGTTACAACATTAAAGGTGCCAAAGGGATGAGAGCAAAAGGTCTTACCTATTATGCCTTTGGAGGCATCGGAATATTTTATTTTAATCCCAAAGCTCAATATAATGGTCAATGGATTGCACTTCAACCACTTGGAACAGAAGGTCAAGGATTACCGGGTGGAGGCAGAAAATATTCAAGAGTATCAATTGCAATACCTTATGGACTTGGGTTACGCTATGCAGTTAACAGAGATTGGCGTATTGGGCTAGAACTAGGCATGCGAAAAACATTTACCGATTATATTGATGATGTTAGCGGAAACTATTATGATAATAAAGCAATATTACAAAATAGAGGAATTGTAGCAGCAACATTAGCCGATCCAAGTAAAGGGGTATTTGCCGAAACTCAATATGACCCTGCTACCGGAAGAACAAGAGCCGGATTACAACGCGGAGATCCTAAAGATAAAGATTCTTACGGTTTTATAACAGTAACTGCCTGTTACCGTTTAAAGAAAAGAGGTTCGAGAGCTAAATTCTAAAACCAATCTTAATATACCCAAATAAAGCCGATGAAAATTCATCGGCTTTATTTTTTACTTTTGTGCTCTCATCATGCAACGATATTTTATACAGCTGGCATACAAAGGAACAAACTATCACGGTTGGCAAATACAAGATAATGCTCCAACAGTTCAAGCTGAATTAAACAAAACACTATCTATTTTACTAAATCAAACAATTGAAACCATAGGCTGTGGAAGAACAGATACCGGTGTTCATGCCTCTGATTATTATGCACATTTCGATAGCCTTAATATTAAAAACATCGAGCAGTTAATTTATAAATTAAATAAGTTCCTATCAAAAGACATTGCTGTTTATAAAATATTTAAAGTTAAAAATGATGCTAATGCTCGTTTTGATGCTATAGAAAGAACTTATAACTATTATATTACCAAACGTAAAGACCCATTTTTAACAGAAAGCGCCTATTATTACTATGGAAATTTGGATATTAACGAAATGAACAAGGCAGCAGAAATCTTGTTAAGCTATAAAAATTTTGAAGCCTTCAGCAAATCAAATACACAGGTTAATAATTATATCTGCCATATTTCTTATGCTAAATGGACTGAAAAAAATGATGTTTTAAAATTTGAAATTAGCGCCAATCGCTTTTTACGAAATATGGTGAGAGCCATTGTTGGAACATTGCTGGAGGTAGGAAAAGGAAACATAAATTTAGAAGAATTTAAACAGATAATTGAATGTAAAAATCGCTCCAAGGCCGGTTTTTCAGTACCTGCATATGGCTTGTTTTTAAGTAATATAAAATACCCACAATCTATATTTAATGTCGAAAGTTAGCGGAAAAGCATTTGATTTTAATTTACTTAAAAAGGTATTATATTATTTAAAACCTTATAAACATATTTTTGCCTTTACAATAGCAAGTACCATTCTGTTGGCTGTATTATCTCCACTTCGCCCATGGCTTATTCAATTTACCATAGATAATTATGTAGCAATTCCAAACTCAGAAAAATTACTAAAAATGGTTTTGCTAATGATCGGAATATTAATATTAGAAAGCATTATTCAATTTTACAATACTTTTTATACCAACTGGCTTGGACAAACTGTAATTAAAGATTTACGCATAAACTTGTTTAGGCATATCCTAAATTTCAAATTAAAATACTTTGATAATACTCCTATAGGAACACTTGTTACCAGAATGATTTCAGATATTGAAGCAATTGCCGATATTTTTTCAGAAGGTTTATTGGTTATAATGGGCGATTTATTAAAAATTATTGCTGTAATAGCCGTTATGCTTTATAGGGATGTAAAAATTACCATTATCAGCTTATCAGTTTTACCATTATTATTTATTGCCACATCATGGTTTCAAAAATCCATTAAAAAAGCTTTTCAAGAGGTTCGTAGTCAAATTGCACATCTAAATGCCTTTGTACAGGAACATATAACCGGAATGAGCGTAGTGCAAATTTTTAATCGCGAAGAAGTAGAGTACGAAAAGTTTAAAAAAATAAATGCTAAACACCGCGATGCAAATATCAATTCCATTTGGTACTACTCTATTTTTTTTCCGGTTGTGGAATTATTATTGGCAACCTCCATCGGATTATTAGTTTGGTGGGGAACCGGCAGTGTAATTAAAGAAGAAGTTAGCTTAGGAACTCTTATTGCATTTATTCTTTATCTGCATATGCTATTCCGCCCCATACGCGAATTGGCAGATAAGTTCAACACCCTACAAATGGGAATGGTAGCCAGCGAACGGGTATTTAAAATTTTAGATAGCAACGAAACTATTGAAAATAAAGGTAAACTAAGCATGGATAATGTTAAAGGTAATATAGAGTTTCAAAATGTTTGGTTTGCATACAATAACGAAGATTGGATATTAAAAAATGTTTCTTTCACTATTGCAGAAGGGAAAAGCGTAGCAATAGTAGGTCCAACCGGTGCCGGTAAAACATCTGTAATCAATCTGTTTGGAAGATATTACGAATACCAACAAGGTAAAATATTAGTAGATGGATGCGATTTAAGAGAATATGACGTAAATTCATTACGAAAAAATATTGCCTTTGTTTTGCAAGATATTTTTCTTTTCTCAGATACTATTGCCAATAATATAAGTTTAAACAACCCTTCTATAACACGCCAAGAAATTATAGAAGCTGCCAAAGCTGTTGGTGCACATAATTTCATCATGAATCTTCCCGGTAATTATGAGTTTAATGTTAAGGAGCGTGGAGGAATGCTCTCTGTTGGGCAACGTCAGCTCATTGCATTTATCCGAGCTTATGTTCAGAATCCGAAAATATTGGTATTAGATGAAGCTACCTCATCTGTTGATACTGAAACAGAACAACTCATTCAACTTGCCACCAATAAACTTACCGAAAATAGAACATCTATTATTATTGCACATCGCTTAGCTACCATACAAAAAGCAGATAAGATAATTGTGCTCGACCATGGTGAAGTAATTGAACAAGGTTCGCATCAGGAATTATTAAAACAAAACGGTCATTATAAACGACTTTTTGAATTACAGTTTAACGGTAATAATGATTAATTGAATGAGAGTATTTTTATTCATATCCATTTCATTTTTATTTTTTGCCTGCAGCAGCATTCCCAAATCAACTTTTCAAACAGTTGCAATTGAGAAAATAACAATTGCTCCGGGACCGGAAGACATGGTATTAGATACCTTTTTTTCTCAACCACGATTAATTATTTCATGCTGTGCCAGAAGAAAAAATGAAAAACCTTTTGCTGAAATAATCCAATACAACTTAATAAGCGGAGAAAAAACTACTCTGGAAAGAAAATACGATGAAACTAAATTTTTTAATCCTCATGGAATTGATATTCGAAAAATTGGCAATACAATATGGCTCTATGTTATTTCGCATAATAATTTAGAAAACAAACAAGAAATAATTACCTATAAATTGTTTGAAAATTATTTGGAATATATACAAACATTAACCCACCCGTTTATTGTTTCTCCCAATGATTTAACCATTGCTCCTGATGCCTCTTTTTACGTAACGAACGATGCAAAAAAAAGAAATAATATGATGGAGAAAATTCTTGCAAAACGCAGCTCTACCATTATACATATGCATCCACAATTAAACGGAGAAACAAAAATTGCCACAAAAAGTCTTGCATATGCTAATGGCATTCTATGTTTAGATTCTATTATTTATATCTCTACAACACAGCGAAAAGAATTAAATGAATACAGTATTCAAGCTAACGGAACTTTATTAAAAAATAAAAATCTGGCTCGTATTAAAGGGTTGGATAATATCAGTATGTATAATGATTGGTTGATTGTTCCGGCACATTTAAAATTTATTAAATTTATTAAGCATGTATCTAAAAGCAAAAATAAATCACCATCAGTAATATATGCCATTAACCGAAAAACAAGAGAACTAAAAGTTTTATTTTCTGATGATGGTACAAAAATAAGTGCAGCTTCTACTGCACTTATTTACAAAGGACACTTGTATATCTCGCAAGTTTTTGACGATTTTATTTTAAAAGTAAAACTAAACGAAAACTTATAAGGAGTTTAATTTAATTAATAAATCTACCAAGCGATTAGAATAACCAAATTCATTATCATACCAGCCAACTACTTTAACCATATTTCCAATTACAGAAGTTAATTCCGGATCGAAAATACACGAATGCGGATTACCAATAATATCAGATGATACAATAGGATCTTCGGTATATTCTAAAATTCCTTTTAAGGATGAATTGGCAGCAGCTTTAAAAGCAGCATTAACTTCTTCAACCGATGTTGTACCATTAATTATACATGTCATATCGGTTAATGAACCATTGGGAACCGGCACACGAATACCGGCTCCACCCATTTTACCTTCCATATGTGGAAAAATTTTAGTAATTGCCTTTGCTGCTCCGGTACTTGTTGGAATTATAGATAATGCTGCTGCTCGAGCTCTGCGTAAATCTTTATGAGGAGAATCATGCAATCTTTGGTCACCGGTATAAGAATGCACAGTGCTAATAAAACATGATTCCATCTTAAACTTATCTAATAAAACTTTTACCATAGGAGCAGCACAATTAGTTGTACATGATGCGTTTGAAATAATTACATCATCCTGTGTTAAAATAGTATCATTCACACCCATTACTACCGATTTAATATCATCGCCTTTAGCCGGTGCGGAGATAATTACTTTTTTAGCTCCTGCTTGTAGATGTAAGCTTGCTTTATCTTTTGATAAAAATAAGCCTGTACACTCTAATACATAATCAATATTCAAATCTTTCCAGGGAAGTGTTGCCGGATCTTTTTCTGCAAAGCATTTAATTTCATTTCCATTTACAGTTATGCTTTTTTCTGTATGGCTTACTGTTCCGTTAAATGTACCATGTACAGAGTCATACTTAAATAAGTGCGCCAATGTTTTACTATCCGTTAAATCATTAATGGCAACAATATTAAATTTATCGGTATGATTTAAAAGAATACGAAGTGTAATTCTTCCTATTCTTCCAAATCCGTTTATTGCAACATTCTTTTTTAACATAGTGTTTAAGATTTAAATTGTATGAGCAAAAATAAAAAATAAACCCCGCATATTGGGCGGGGTTTATTAAATGTTCATGAAATTTTAGATTATTTAACTACTACCAGTTTAGTAGTTTTTACCACACTTGCTCCTTCAAAGCGAACAAAATATGTTCCCATTGGTAATTCATTAACTGTATAATCCACAGTATTATTACCGGCTCTTAAATTGCTAAGTGGAATATTTTTTACTTGCTTACCATCAATATTATAGAATTTAACCTCTGCTTTATCAATATTATTTGCAAGTTCTATATTAAGTTTACCCATTGCATTTACCGGGTTAGGATAAACGGTAAATCCATTTACTAAATCAGCTTTTACAGTTTCTTTTACACCTGTTGTTGGAGCTGCCAAAGTGTATGATTTAAAGAAACCTCTTCCATGAGTAGCGGCATAAATAACACCTTGATTTGTAATTTCAGGCCAATTATTTGTCCAATATTGCTGACGCACCATATAAACAGGTACATTGGGTATTCCGTTTGTATTTCTAGTCCACACTTTTGTAGCGGCAGTTATATCATTACATGTCCAAATCCCGTACTCAGTTCCGAGAATAATTTTTTTGCCGTCTGTTTGATCAATTACGCAAGAATAGATAGGCATTTGAGGTAATGCATTTGTTCCTGTTCCATGTAAACCTGTTCCTGTAAATGTTGGAGTTGGACTTGTTGCATTGGTTGAACGGAAAATGTATGGCGAAGAAGAACCATAAGATCCAACTGTAACAATTACATGATCGGGATTATTAGGATCTACTGCAATATCTGTAATTGGTCTGCTTCCGGTTGATATGGTTATTTGTTGTGTAGTTACAACTGAAGCGGGAGGAGATGTAGCAGTAGGTGTAGCCATTGAGTCTTTTAAATTAGCTAGTCCGGTTATTCTAAATAATGCACCACCTTGTGTACCTACCCATAAAGTATTACCATCTTTAGAAAAAGTCATGTGTTGTGCTGTTCCGGTTATATTAGCTATTTTTATCCATGATGGATTTGCACCAAAATCAAGTGCTCTTCTTGAAAGCCAAACATGCCCTGATGCTCCCATTACAAATCGAGCTTGTACCGGATCTTTTACTCTTATAGAATCGCCAGGTGCTAACAAAGCATTTAAGGTATGCTGAAATGGATAAGAAGCTGTATTACTTAATAAAGTTACAGTTGTTCCTGCAGGAATATTTGAATTAGTTGTGTTTTTAAACCAAATTGAATCGGTACTTAATGGATCATTTTTAGATTCCCATAAGCGAATAGGTGTAACAAATGAAGCATTTAAAGTTCCGGATACTGTATTTTTGGGAGAAAAATCACTGATGGTTGAATTTGCTTTATCATTTGAACGAAATACAGATCCATAATAAATAGTAGAGAATAAAATTCTGTTATCTAACTTAGAAATAGCGCAATGTCCTCCATCACCACCGGTCATTTCTTTCGATGACATGTATGAATTTGGCATTGAGAAATCAATATATTGAGTACCATTATCTTGTGAACCACCTAACACTTCTCCAATTCCGGAGAAATCAAATCCATAAAATTGAGTTACATTATAACCTTTGTTAAGAGTTGTCCATGTTTGGCCACCATTTGGAGAAAATCCTATACCACCATCTGTTGTAACATATACTGAATTGGGTATTGTAGGATGCCATTGAATGTTATGTTTATCTGAGTGAACATAAAATGGGTTTTGAGGGGAATCGGGAAATTCAAAAGCAATTCTAGTCCATTGACCTGCTACCGGATTAGTAGAAGTTCTTTTCCATTTCCATAATTGAACACCTCCAAAAAAAACTTCTCCTTCGTTGTATGGGTTTACTTCAATGATATTATCGTACCATCCTTGTCCGTTTGAACCAAATGGATCAAAAACTCCCGGAACTCCTGCCCCAATTGAAGTCCATGTTTGACCTTTATCTGATGAATATTGTACAGAGGCCAATTGTCCATTTGCATTAGCTAATGCTGCATATATAATATTAGAATTATTGGGTGCTATACCTAATTCAAGTCGTGAACTAAAGCCTGTAACACTTAAACTTGTGGCGGTAAAAGTTCCTGCATCTCCTGTTGATGAAACATAACATCTGTTATTTAACGATAAAGCCACTGTTCCGTCTTTAGCAACGGCAATATCTCTAACAATTCCAATGATTGGTACATTGGTATTACTTAAAATATAATCGTTTCTCCATGTTTGACCACCATCTTCACTTACACGTAAACCTCTTGATGTACCTGCATAAATTCGATTGGGATTGTTAGGATCAACGGCAATTGAATTGGTTATAGCAAATTCTGCTGAGGAATTGTTGGGTGTAGGTTTAGTAGCTTGTAATAATGTAAAGGTGTTACCTCCATCAACTGATTTAAAGATACCTCCTCCTATGTTTCCTGAGTTACTGTTAATACCACTCGGCTGTGCTAAACCTTCACCGGTTGCAACATAAATAGCACCATCTGGACCTATGGCAATCCAAGAAACTATTAAATTGCTCATTTGATCATTAACAGGTCTCCAATTTGCCCCTGCATCTGTAGATTTAAATAAACCTCCGGATACTCCTCCCGCAAACATAATTGAAGGTATTTGTGGATGAATTAAAAATGCTCTGGTACGTCCACCAACATTATCAGGACCCATTTCATACCATTGCAAGTCTAATCCTGCTGCTCTGTTTGCACTTGCAGCTTCTACCTGTTCTCTAACACGAAGTACTTCATCTAAATCTATTTCACCGGTTAAAGGATTGGCTCTTAGCATACGGTTGTATTCTGCTGCTCCTAATGCAGATTTTTTAACATATGAGGTTGGTTGGTATGCAGTTTCTCTTACCTTATAAGAAGGACTCAGCAGGTTACTAAGTGAATAAACAGAAACTGCCGCTATGGCTACAACTGCTGTAAGTGAAATGATGTTATTTTTTTTCATTATAGTTGACTTTAAATTTTTTCTTAATTTAATAAGATTGACTTACAAATTTAATTATTCTTTAACGATTAAACAAAATTTAATTTTATATATATTAGAATAAATGTTTTTCTGCATGATAAGAGGAACGAACTAAAGGTCCGCTTTCTACATATTTAAAACCCTTATCTAATGCAATTTGTTTTAACTCATCAAATTTTTCGGGTGTTATAAATTCTGCTACGGGTAAATGTTTGGGTGTAGGTTGTAAATACTGTCCTAAGGTTAATATCTGAACTCCCGATGCTCTTAAATCATCCAAAGTTTCTAAAATTTCTTCATCTGTTTCTCCTAATCCTAACATTATTCCGGATTTGGTTTTCATACCACCGTCACTTAATCGTTTTAACACTTCCATACTGCGCTCATATTTTGCCTGCACACGCACCTGACGAGTTAATCGTTTTACGGTTTCAATATTATGCGAAACTATTTCGGGAGCTACATCTATAATTCGCTGAAGATTATCCCAATCGCCTTTAAAATCAGGAATTAATGTTTCTATAGTTGTTCCGGGCGATGCTCTTCTTATTGCTTTAATAGTTTCTACCCATATTTCAGAACCGCCGTCTTTTAAATCGTCTCTATCAACCGAAGTAATTACGCAATGCTTTACCCCCATCAATTTTACAGAATTAGCAACTCTATCCGGTTCTCCTTTATCTACTGCTTTAGGTCTTCCTGTGGCTACTGCACAAAACTGGCAGGAACGAGTACATATGTTACCCAAAATCATAAAAGTGGCAGTACCGGCTCCCCAGCATTCGCCCATATTTGGACAATTTCCGCTTTCGCAAATAGTATGTAATTTATGTTCAT
>CALKJP010000184.1 GCA_937995645.1 uncultured Bacteroidia bacterium | reverse complement strand
TGTAGTGTTTGAAGTAGATTTACTCAAATCGCAAGAAATAAACTTAGATTACATTTTGGAATTGATTTTTGAACACAACAAGAAAAATAAAAACAAAGCTACACTTATTGAAGAAATACGCAGGGTGATACGTGCCAGTGTGGGCAACAGAGCCAAAGAGAGTTTGGTGGTTGATTTCATTAACGAAACCAACCTTGATACATTGCAAGATAAAGCAACTGTAATAGATGCATTTTTTGTATTTGCTCAACAAAGGCAGAAAGCAGAAGCAATGGAAATAATTGCAGAAGAAGGCCTGAATGAAGAAGCCGCTAAGCGTTACATCACAGCATCTTTAAAGCGAGAATACGCCAGCGAAAACGGAACAGAACTCAATGAAATATTACCTAAGATTAGCCCTTTAAACCCACAGTATTTAACTAAGAAACAAACAGTTTTTCAAAAAATAGCTGCTTTTGTAGAAAAATACAAAGGCGTTGGCGGAGAATTGTAAATAATTTCAAAATTGTTATTAGACTTTTTGGGGTTAAATTCATTATAACCACTATTATATTTATTTGGTACTTTTGACGCTAATATAGTATTTTAATGGTTAGATTTTTTTACTTATTACTTATATTTTATCCGCTTATCTTGCTGGCACAAATGCCACAAGGCATGCAAGGCCGCAATATGAATGTAGGGCGCATTTATGGAAAAGTTATTGATAACTCCACAGGTAAAGGATTAGAGTTTGCAACCGTTCGATTAATGACTACCAAATTCGATTCGATAAGTAAAGCTCCAAAACAAAACTTAGTAACAGGACAAATTACACAAAGTACCGGTGAGTTTAATTTAGAACAAGTTCCGGTTTTTGGTAAATTAACCTTAATAATTTCTGCCATAGGCTATCAAACTTATGAGCAGAATGTTGCTTTTGAAAAACCGGTACAGGGTAAAATGCCGGTATTTGAAAAAGATTTAGGAAACATTCGATTAAAACCTGATTCGGTATTATTAAAAGAATTGGTGGTTGATGGTTCTGAACCATTAGTTAAAATGGCTATTGATAAAAAAGTATTTAATGTAGAAAAAAATATTGTGAGCGAAGGCGGTACAGCCGAAGATGTTTTAAAAACAGTACCATCATTAAGTGTAGATATGGATGGAAATGTTACCCTTAGAAATGCTTCGCCACAAATATTTATTGACGGTAAACTAAGCCCCTTAACTATTGATCAAATTCCTGCTGATGCCATTCAATCGGTTGAAGTAATAACAAATCCTTCTGCGAAATACGATGCATCGGGTGGCATGGGAGGTATCGTAAACATTGTTTTAAAAAAAGACAAACGGATAGGTTTTAATGGCAGCGTAAGAGCCGGAATAGATATGCGCGGAAGAGTAAATTCCAATGCAGATTTGAATATTCGCGAAGGCAAATTTAATTTCTTTATAAGTGGAAACTTAAATCAGCGAAGATCTATTGCTTATTCAGAAACCACACGAAATAATCAGTTTGGACAAATTCCAACAAATCTAACACAAATCAGCAATGCCATTATGGACAGGCAATTTTTGTCGGGCAGAACAGGGTTTGATTGGTTTATAAATAACCGAAGCACCATTACCATTACACAATCATTTATGCGAGGCGATTTTAATCCAAAAGATAATTTAAACATTATTACTGATTCGTTATACAGTAATAGTCCTGTAAGTTATTTTACAGATAGAAATTCAAATACCAAGCGTTATTTCAACAATTTTGGAACATCATTATTGTTTAAACATCTATTTCCAATAGAAGGGCGCGAATTAACAGCAGATTTTAATTATAATGGCAGCAGAAGCGGCTCTACCAATAATTTTTCTACAAGCAACTACGATCCAAATCGGGTATTTATAAATAGCGTAAGCCAACGACAGATAAATAAAGGTTCAAATGATTTTTTAACAGCTCAAGCAGATTATGTTACCCCATTAAGCGAAACACAAAAAATTGAAACAGGAGTTCGCTTTCAATACCGCGATTTTACTACCTTAAACGAAAATTCAATTTTAAATACTACCAGCGATGCATTTGTAGTTATACCTGGACTTTCAAACAATTATCGCTTTGTGGATCAGGTATATGCCGGTTATGTTACTTATACACAATCTATTGGAAAATTTGGTTATCAGGCAGGTTTAAGAGCCGAAAGCTCAGATTATGTTGGAACATTAATTTCTACCAATCAAAAATTCAGAAACCGGTATCCGATAAGTTTATTTCCAAGCACCTTTTTAGAATATCGTTTTAATGAAAAAAATAATATTCAGTTTAATTATTCCAGACGTGTAAATCGCCCCTCATTTTTCAATTTGATTCCATTTATTGATTATTCCGACTCCTTAAATTTAAGTAGAGGAAATCCCGCATTAAAACCAGAGTTTACACATTCATTAGAGCTTTCTTATTTAAAAGATTTAGGTAAAAATAACAGCATATTAACATCGGCTTATCTAAAAAATTCAAGCAATCTGATTACACGTTATCAATTATTTGAATATAATGATGTATATGATAAAATGGTATTAATGAACACCTATGCCAATGCAAACAACAGCTATGCTTATGGTATAGAATTTACGCTAAAAAACAACATTAAGAAAGTGGTAGATATTACCACAAACGTAAACTTTTTTAACTCTGTAATTAATGGAAAAAATATTACTGCCAATCTTGAAAATGAAATGTTCAGCTGGTTTGCCAAAATGAATTTGAATTTTAAATTACCAAAGAGTTTTAGTGTTCAGTTAAGTGGTGATTATCGCTCCAAAGCTGCATTACAAATGGGCGGTGGCGGATGGGGCGGCCATGGCGGAATGGGTGGTTGGGGCGGCCCAAGCTCTTCTGCTCAGGGCTATACAGGTGAACGCTATGGAGTTGATTTTGCGGTAAAAAAAGATTTCTGGAATCATAAGGCCAGTTTAACGTTTAATGTTGCGGATGTATTTAAAACAGAAAAAAATATCACACATACCGAATCTCCTTTATTTGTTCAGGATTCGTGGCGTATTCGCGACCAGCGCTTTTTCAGAGTTAATTTCAGCTATCGTTTCGGGAAATTTGACGCTTCAATTTTCAGAAGAAAAAACACCCGTATGAATACAGAAGGTATGGAAATGGGAATGTAATCTAAACCCTAGTTTCAGATTTAATAAGCTTAAGCAGATTTTTTGCATCGCTTTCTTTTAGTTGCTGTCCTAATCGAATTTGTTTACCCTGATACCAGAAAAAAATCTTTTCTCCTCCAGGCATCCAGTATGAATCAGACATAACTTTGGCAAACGAACGTTCATCGGTAGAAACTAATTGCGGGTCTTTTATAAATTCAATATCAAAAGTTTTGGTTTTTCCTTTTCCACGAATTTCTTTTTTATAAAATAATTTATTGTTTTTAATCAATATTCTTTCAAAGCCAAAACTGCGCCACAATAGAGCATATCCGGTAATATATTCAAAATAGAGCCAAAATGCCATCCAAACCATTACATAGGTTTTAGGAGCTGAATAATAGCCTAACTGTCTGCCAAGAAGCATTATTAAACCACCGGCTGTCCATAATAAAAACCAAATAAACAATACCGCCTGGTTTAATTTATTTTTTTCAGGATAGATGATAATGCTTGTGCTGTCTTCTTTTTTTGAAACACTTATCCTCTCACCTATGCTATAAGTTTTAGCCATGATTTTTTCGTCAAATTTAATACTAAAAAGTCATGGCTCTAAAGGCTCACCATGACTTTGCCTATGTATTGAAATTAAAAATATTAATCAACAATAGCTTGGGCTTTTTCACCTAATAATACCGATGGTTTAGGATGTTTATATTTTAGTCCAAATCCTTCTACTGCATACTTACGAATATGATCCTGCATTTCTAATACAGAATCAGTAAGTAAAAACAAATCCATGTCTTCTTTATCTATTGTACCGTAATCGGCCATTAAACGAATATGGTCATATAATTCGCGGTAATATTCTTTACCCATAAGTACAACTGGAAAACGTTTTATTTTTCTTGTTTGTATTAAGGTTAAGGCTTCAAATAATTCATCCATAGTCCCAAATCCTCCGGGTAACACTATAAAAGCATAAGAGTATTTCGATAACAAAACTTTGCGAACAAAGAAATATCGGAAGTTCATCCATTTATCTAAATATGGATTTGGTTTTTGTTCAAAAGGGAGCACAATATTGCATCCAACTGATTTTCCTCCGGCTTGTTTGGCGCCTCTGTTGGCGGCTTCCATAATTCCGGGACCTCCACCGGTCATTACGGTAAATCCCATTTTACTAACTGTTTCTCCTACTTCAACACCCAGTTTGTAATATTCGTGATCTTCTTTAAATCTGGCAGAGCCAAACACTGTTACACATGGCCCTAAAAAGTGCATGGCACGGAATCCTTTTATAAACTCAAATAATACTTTTAATGAAAACCAAAATTCTTTAAAACGCGATTGTGGCCCGGCAAAAAACGATTCTTCATCAGGATTAATAAGGGGTGTAAATTTTTCGTTGTTAGCGCTCATTTTATTTCCTCCAAACAATTTTTAATGATTTGGTATATGTAATTTAACTCTTCTTCTGTTATGCAATACGGTGGAACTATATAAACAATATTACCTAATGGTCTTACAATTATTCCATGCTTTAAAAAGTAGGGAAATAAAAAGTGTTTAATTTCATTTAAATAATCTGATTTATCTCCGGTATTTATTTCTACTGCTAAAATCGTTCCAATTACACGTACTTCTTTAACCTTTGAATGTGTAGAAATGTTTTGTGCAAAGGCAATATTTAATTGGCTAATAATTTTTATTTTTTCAAATGTATTTTCTTTTTCAAATAAATCGAGGCTTGCATTGGCAGCACTGCAAGCTAAGGGATTGGCGGTAAAAGAATGCCCGTGAAAAAAAGTTTTTCGTTTATCATCGCTTAAAAATGCATCGTAAATAAATTGCTTGCAAGCAGTAACACCCAAAGGCATTGCTCCTCCGGTTAAACCTTTTGATAAACACACAACATCGGCTTTATGATTACAATATTCTGTTGCAAACATTTTTCCTGTTCTGCCAAATCCTGTAAATACTTCATCGGCAATGGTGATGCATTGGTATTGGGAACACATTTGTATCATTAAATCCAATACTTTTTCTTCATACATCAACATGCCTGAAGCGCCTAAAACTAAAGGTTCAAAAATAAATGCAGCAGCCTGATTGCTTTGCAATATATCTTCAAGTGCACAAAGTGCTTGTTCTTCCTTACCGGATAATGGAGTTGGAATAAAACAAACATCAAATAATTTTGATTGAAAAGCATTTGTAAAAACATTTCTGGCACTGGCGCTCATGGCACCAAAGGTATCGCCATGATAAGCATCTTCAAACGCAATAATTTTATTTTTGCCTGTATTTAAATTGTCATGATACTGCAAAGCCATTTTCAATGCCACTTCTACAGCGGTACTTCCATTATCAGAATAAAATATTTTAGATAAATTTCCGGGTAAAATTTTTAATAAACGCTCAGCTAATACAACTGCGGGTTCATGTGTAAATCCGGCAAAAATTACGTGTTCTATTTTTAAAAATTGCTCATATACTTTTTGAGCAATGTATGGATGTGCGTGCCCATGCGTATTTACCCACCAGGAAGAAATAGCGTCAATATATTTATTGCCATTTTCATCATACAGCGATGCGCCATTGCCTTTAACTATAGTTACGGCCAAATCGGCATCTTTCATTTGCGTGTAAGGATGCCAAACACTTTCTAAATCTCTTTTTGAAATGCTCATATAGTTTTTAACTGAGCTGCATATTTAGCAACTATTGCAGGAGTAATTTTTGCTTCTTTACCAATATGGGCCAAAACAGGTAATTTACTGTATTTTATAATTATATCTTCCGACATTTTATGTGAAGGGCCATTAAATATTATTCCCAAAATTTTAATGTTATGATTTTTCAAACAATCAATAGAAAGTAAAGAATGATTAATGCTTCCCAAATAATTTTGTATTACCAGAATAGTTTCTGCATCAAATTTTTTAATGATGTCTAAAATAAATTCATTTTCGTTTAATGGAACCATTATGCCTCCTGCACCTTCAATTACAAGAGTATTTTCAGTTTCAGGCAAATTTATTTCAGAAAGCGATAGTTTTACATCTTCTAACTCTGCAGCTGCATGTGGCGAAAGCGGTTGCTCTAATTTATATACTTCAGGATGAATTTTTGTTTTACTGTTACTGATTAAACTTTTAACCGTATCGGAATCGCAAATAAGGTATGAGCCTGTTTGAACAGGTTTCCAGTAATCTGCTTGTAATGCTTCGGTAACAATAGCTGATACAACGGTTTTGCCAACATCTGTCCCTATTCCGGTTATAAAAACTTTTCTCATGAATTTTATTTTGATGTGTAAATTTAAAGTTTAAACTTTAAAAGATTGATTAAATTTTCAATTTGTTCTTCTGTATTAAACGTATGAATAATTATTCTTAATCTTTCTTTTCCTTTGGGCACCGTGGGGCTCATTATTGGTCGAACATCAAAGCCGTGTTGCTGCATATATTCAGCTGTTTGTTGCACTTTATCGTTACCAGGAATAATTATTGTTTGAATGGCGGTATTAAAATTATTCTCCAATGGCAAATTATTTTCTGTAGCTAATTTTCTAAATAGCGAAGTATTGTAATATAATTTCTCATGCAGTTGTTTATGATTATTTTGCAGATATTCATAAGCAGCTTTTATAGCATAAATACTATGAGGCGGCAAAGCTGTGGTATATATAAATGAACGTGCAAAATTTATAAGATAATCTCTTAAAACATTACTCCCGATAATAGCTGCACCATGCACTCCAAAGGTTTTTCCGTAAGTAATTATTCGTGCAAAACAATCGTGATGAATGTTTTCTTCTACACACATTCCATTACCAGAATCTCCATAAATTCCGGCACTGTGCGCTTCATCAACTATTAAAGCTGCGTTATACTTTTTACACAAATCGCTTATTTTTTTTAGTGGTGCAATATCGCCATCCATAGAATAAACGGTTTCTATTGCTACATAAACGTTTCCGATTTGTTTTTTTAACAAGCGTTCTAAATCTGAAATATCGTTATGTTTAAATGAAAAGGATTGCGCTAATCCCAAGCGAATTCCATCTCTTACAGATGCATGTATGTATTCGTCATAAATTACTACATCTCCTTTTTTTAGTATGGCTGAAAATAAACCAATATTGGCATCATAGCCCGAATTGAAAATTAGTGCAGCTTCAGCTAAATGATATTTTGCAATAAATTTTTCTAAATTTTCAGTTAAAGAAAAATTACCGGAAAGTAATCGGGAGCCTCCGGAACCATTTAATTCAATTTGGCTGGTTTTATTATTTATAAATTCTGAAAATTCTTTTGAACGGGAAAAACCAAAATAATCGTTCGATGTAAAATCTATTAAATGATGCTGATCTTTGAGGGTGCGAAAAGATAAATTTTCTTTCCTTTTATTTAGATCCAGACTTAGCTTTTGCAGTTGTTCTTTCATCTAAACTATTTTCCTTCTTTGTTTTTGCGCATTCGCAAGTTTAAATACTCAACAAATAATGAAAAGACCAAAGCTGCATAAACATACCCTTTAGGAACATGAACATGAAACCCGTCAACCAATAAAAGCATACCTATCATTAATAAAAACGATAGCGCTAATACTTTTACAGTAGGATGATTATTTACAAAATGGCTCACTTTTTCAGCAAAAATGAGCATAATAATAATTGAAAAAATAACTGCCAATATCATAATTATCAAATGTTCAGACAACCCAACAGCAGTTAAAATAGAATCGAATGAAAATACCATATCCAGCAAAATAATTTGTATAATGGCATTATTCAGACTCATTTTTTTAGCACCTACTTTATGCATTTCATCATCTTCTTCTACCCCACTAACTTTTGCGTGTAGTTCGGTGGTGCTTTTAGCCAATAAAAATAAACCTCCGGCAATTAAAATTAAATCTCTTCCGCTTAAATCAAATTCTAAAATTGTTATCAATGGTTTGGTTAATCCTACAATCCAAGAAATACCAAATAATAAAGCAATACGCATAATTAAGGCAAGTGTTAAACCCGTTATGCGTGCTTTTTTCTGTTTATGTGCTGGTAGCTTGTCTGATACAATGGAAATAAAAATAATATTATCGATACCTAATACAACTTCAAGAATCATCAAAGTAGCAAGACTTACAAGTCCTTCGAGAGAAAATAAAATATCAAACATATTTAGTAATGAATTGCCTCAAAAATAAATAAAAGAAGTCTTTAAAAGTTCAATTTAAAATATTAAGTTTTTTGACAATAAAATTTGTAGGTTTGCATACTAAAGAAATTTAACACACCATTAAATAGTAAGATATGATAAAAGGATTTTTTAATGTTCCAACAGCAGTAAACGAACCGGTAAAAAGTTATGCTCCTGGAAGCCCGGAAAAAATGGCATTAAAAGCAGCAATTAAAGAATTGAAATCGAAAGAACTCGACATACCCATGTATATTGGTGGAAGAGAAATAAGAACAGGAAAAACAGCGCGATTAGCACCACCGCACGAACATAAGCACACACTTGGATATTATCATCAAGGAGATAAAAGCCATGTAAAAATGGCTATTGATGCTGCAATGGCTGCTAAACCCATGTGGGAAAATTTATCGTGGGAACATCGAGCTTCTATTTTTTTAAAAGCAGCTGATTTAATTGCCGGACCATATCGCGCAAAAATGAATGCAGCAACTATGCTCGGACAATCAAAAAATGCTTTTCAGGCTGAAATTGATTCTGCTTGCGAACTAATTGATTTTCTACGGTTTAATGTTATGTATATGTCGGAGATTTACCATCAACAACCGCAGTCAGCACCCGGTATGTGGAACAGAATTGAGCAGCGCCCATTAGAAGGTTTTGTGTTTGCGCTTACACCATTTAATTTTACGGCTATTGCCGGAAACCTTCCTTCATCGCCTGCATTAATGGGAAATACGGTAGTTTGGAAACCTTCCAATACACAAATTTACTCTGCTAACGTTATAATGGAAGTGTTTAGAGAAGCCGGTTTGCCTGATGGTGTAATTAATTTAATTTATGTTTCCGGGCCTGATGCAGGAGATGTGATTTTCTCGCATCCCGATTTTGCAGGAATACATTTTACCGGTTCTACCGGTGTATTTCAAGATATTTGGAAAACGATTGGAAATAATATTCACAACTATCGCAGTTATCCAAGAATTGTAGGCGAAACCGGTGGTAAAGATTTTATTATAGCACACTCTTCAGCAAATATTAAGGCATTAGCAACAGCTATTTCAAGAGGCGCATTTGAATATCAGGGACAAAAATGTTCGGCAGCTTCCAGAGCATATATCCCGCAATCTATCTGGCCCGAAGTTAAAAAGTTGATTCAGGAAGATATTGCTTCCTTTAAAATTGGTAGCGTTGAAAACTTTACCAACTTTATAAATGCTGTTATTGATGAAAAATCATTCGATAAATTAGCTTCATATATTGAAAGAGCTAAAAAAGATCCGGATGCTGAAATTATTGCTGGTGGTACTTATGATAAATCGGAAGGATATTTTATTCATCCAACTATAATTCAAACCAAAAATCCGGGATATGTTACCATGTGCGAAGAGCTTTTCGGACCAATTCTTACCGTATATGTATATGAAGATGAAAAATTTGAAGAGATAATTAAAATAGCAGATACAACTTCGCCTTATGCCTTAACCGGTGCCTTATTTGCGCAAGACAGATATGCCCTTGAAAGAGGTTCTTATTTATTAAGAAATTCGGCAGGTAATTTTTATATTAACGATAAACCAACAGGAGCTGTTGTAGGACAGCAGCCTTTTGGCGGTGCCAGAGGTTCAGGAACAAATGATAAAGCAGGCTCAATGATAAATTTATTACGTTGGGTATCACCTCGAACAATTAAAGAAACCTTTGTTCCGCCAACTGATTATCGTTATCCGTTTATGTTGGAAGAATAATCTTAAAAACTCCCTATTTTATAGGGAGTTTTTAGGTTAAATAATTTTGAATTTAGAAATTCTATATCAAGATGATTTTATTATTGCCATTAATAAACCTCATGGTTTATTAGTGCACCGATCTCCTATTGCAACAAATACGAATGAATTTGCTGTTCAAATATTACGCAATCAAATTGGCAAATGGGTTTATCCGGCTCATCGCTTAGACAGAAAAACAAGTGGTGTGTTGCTGTTTGCATTAAATGAAAAAGTAAATTCATTGTTGCAACAACAATTTTTTGAACAAAAAGTAAATAAAGTGTATCATGCTATAGTTAGAGGATTTACCGATGATGAAGGCATAATAAATTATCCTTTGAAAAAAGATGAGGGCACCATTCAGGAAGCCATTACACGTTATAAAACAATTGCCAAATCAGAAATAGATGTTAGTTTTGGAAAGCATGCAACATTGCGCTATTCTTTGGTAGAAGTATTTCCAGAAACAGGCAGAATGCACCAAATAAGAAAGCATTTTGCTCATATTTTTCATCCTATTATTGGCGACCGGCCCCATGGCTGCAACAAACAAAACAAACTTTTTAAAGAAAAATGGAACATGCATACCATGCTCTTACATGCATCAGAACTACACTTTACACATCCGTTTTTTAATAAAAAAATTATAGTTAAAGCGCCTTTGCATAAAGAATTTAAAAGGATGTTATTTGAGCTTAATTTATCAGTTTAATTTTTCGCCACAATATTTACAATATGCTGCATCTTTATCATGGCCTTCTTTTAAGCAATTAGGGCAGTTTTGAGTGCTAATATTATTTTTATTTTTCATAACATTGTTAAATTCTATACCTACCAATCCTGTAGGAATTGCAATAATTGCATAACCTAAAATCATAATAAAAGCTGCTACAAATTTACCTAATGGTGTAAGGGGGGCAATATCGCCATAACCTACTGTGGTTAAAGTTACTATTGCCCAGTATATACTTTGAGGAATACTTGTAAATCCACTATCATGACCGCTTTCTATAACATACATAAATGAACCCAAAATAACGGTTACAACTAATACAAAATATAAGAAAACCATGATTTTACGTTTGCTTTTTTTTAAAGCAATTATTAAAACAATACTCTCTTGTATATAATGCGAAAGTTTTAATACCCTAAATACACGTAATAATCGAAGAGAACGTATCACTATTAAATAATGAGATTGTACAAAAAATAATCCGATATAACTTGGTAGAATTGAAAGCAAATCTATTATACCGTAAAAACTGGTGATATAGTTTACCGGCCGTTTTACTGAAATAATCCTTAAAACATATTCAATTGTAAACGCTACTGTAACTATCCATTCAATTATATACAACCAGTAACCATTTTTTTCTCTGATAGATGAAACACTTTCGAGCATTACAGCGGCAATACTTAATAAAATTAAATAAAGAATAATAATGTCGAATAATTTTCCTTCCTTAGTATCAGCTTCAAAAATTATTTCATGTAATTTTTGCTGCCAAGGTTTTAAACCATTACCAATGGTGTTTTTTTTAGGAGTTTGCAAGGTTTATCTCATTTGATTTAACTTCTGATATTTGGCAAGATTTCCGGGATCAATTTCGGTCATTAAGGTTATTACCTGCGATTTTACATCGGAATAAGCTACACTAAAAATATTTACAATTTCATCTGCTTTTGAATTAAAAAATAATTGTACATTAAATGAGGCCGGTTTAATGGCATGTATCGAACGTATCAATTTTAATGCTTCTAATATTTCTTTTCGTGCTTCATCTTGATTTTCCAGCATTGTATCTAATCCTTTTCTATGATAACGATACAAGCAAATTCGTAAGGGTGTAAAAGTTTGTGTAAGCATATTTTCGACATACCAGTAACGATTTCTATCACTTTCAAATGCTTTCCAACCGGTTTCCACAGTGTTTTGTGCATTATTTACTATTTGTTGTGCCATTTGATAATATTTTGTACCTCCCTCTTGTGAATAGGTATCATAATCTAAGGCAATTATGATATATGCATAGTATGCTAGTACCGATGCAAGATTACTGGTAAAAGTAGATATAGAAAATTCAATGGGTTGATATTCGATGTATTTAAACTGAAAGTCATTATCAAAATAATTTAAGATGGTAGAATTATATGAAGAATTATAAATGGGTCGTCTGGATTGAATTTGAATTGTTGCTTTAAAATCGTCAACTGAAGGACGATCGGTTACGTTTATAAACAAACTGCATTCTATGCGCTCTTCTACTTTAAAAACATCGTTTGTCCAGCGAGTGTTATTCATAAACTCATATATGGCTTTTTCAAGTGTTTCAAAAACTCTTCTGTCGGTTCCTTGCACTTGCTGCGCATTTACTTTTACCGAGCAGTTTAATTCCTGAGCACTCAGGCTAATTGCGTTAAGTATTAATATAAATGATAATATGAGTTTATAATAATGTTTCAACATGATTTAAAATATCTTCTGCTACTGCTTGCTTGCTCTTTAACTCAAATTCAATGCAATTATTGTTTTTATCTAAAATAGTAATTTTATTGGTATCGTTTTTAAACCCGGCTCCTTTATCATTAAGTGAGTTTAAAACTATCATATCTAAGTTTTTATTGTTTAGCTTATTAAGTGCATTTTCTTTTTCGTTGTGTGTTTCTAAAGCAAATCCTACTAATATTTGACCATTATTTTTTTCTTTTCCCAAAAAGCCTAAAATATCTTTGGTTGATTTTAGTTTAAGCAAAATTTCATCTCCGGCTTCTTTCTTTTTTATTTTTTGTTTAAAGGATATTTCCGGAGTATAATCGGCAACGGCTGCACTTAAAATAGCAATATCATAGCTGCTTTTAAATTTCTCAACGGTATTAAACATGTCTTCAGCCGAAATAACATCTATCCTTTTAATATTAGGATGCGAAACAGATTGATTAACTGGCCCGCTTATTAAAATTACATTTGCACCTCTTTCAGCACATGATTGTGCAATGGCATATCCCATTTTACCGCTGGAATGATTTCCAATAAACCTAACAGGGTCTATGGCTTCGTAGGTAGGGCCGGCTGTTATTAAAACGGTTTTATTTTTAAGTGGACTATTTACTTTTTTAGAAAAAAAATCGTTGATAATTTTTACTATTTCTTCCGGTTCTTTAAGTCTGCCTTCTCCTATTATTCCAGATGCTAAATCGCCTTTATCCGGATTTATTTTAATGTTTCCTCTTTTTTCAAGCAAATTAATATTATACTGTACCGCAGGGTGCAAATACATATCATGATCCATTGCCGGTGCAAACATTACCGGGCATCTGGCGGAAAGATAAGTAGCCATTAATACATTATCGCATATACCGTTGGCCATTTTTGCAATGGTATTAGCTGTTGCAGGTGCTATAAGCATTAAATCTGCCCAAAAACCTAATTTAACATGGTTATTCCATTCTCCATTATCGCCATGTGTAAAAGAGTGTATTACCGCATTTTTTGATAATGTAGCAAGTGTTAAGGGACTTATAAAAGAAAGAGAAGCAGAAGTCATTAACACTTTAACTTCTGCTCCTGCTTTAATTAATTCTCTTACGATATAGGCTGATTTATAGGCAGAGATACTGCCAGAAACGCCCAATAGGATTTTTTTGCCTTTAAGCATTTCGAATAACAGGTGTATTATTTACCCTGCTCTTCTTCTGAAGGTTTGCGGTAATAAATTTTATCTTCTAAAAACTCTTGAAGTGCAATAGAAGTTGGCTTAGGTAAGCGCTCATAAAATCGCGAAATTTCTATTTGTTCACGATTTTCAAAAATTTCTTCCAAATTATCGGTATGCGAAGCAAATTCTTGTAACTTATTGCTTAGTTCTTCTTTCATTTCCTGAGCAATTTGGTTGGAACGCTTTGCTATAATAGCAATCGATTCATACAAATTACCGGTTTTTTCGCCAATAGCTACGGTATCTCTGGTAACTGTGCTCACTTCTGCGTTTGTTTTCTTAAAATTCATCGTTCTACAAATTAATATTTAAAACTTTTAATTGCTTGATTGTATTATCATAAATTTCCTGAGCTTCTTTATTATACTTGCTTTGGGGAAACTTGTCTATAAAAGCATAGTATGCTTCAACAGTTGCTCTTAATCGCTCTTCTTTTTTATTTTCTATACTATTTGTTGCATATAAATAATGTGATTTTAGCGACAAAAATAATAATTCTTCGGTAAATTTACTACCCGGAAAGTCTTTTATTACATTTTGAATGCTTACATAAGCTGCTTTATAGTGCATGGTTTTAAAATAAGTTTTAGCATTCAAATAGGCCTTATACTCTAATTTAAAACGGAGTTTATCAATAAGTTCATTGGCATCTGCAACTCTTTTGGTGCTTTCCGGAAAACGGTCAATAAACAATTGAAGTTCGTTTATGGCTGCAATAGTATTCGTTTGGTCAAGTGTCGGGTCGGAAGATTCGAGATAATAACAATATGCATTCATGTATAGGCATTCTTCAGCATATTTGCTTAATGGATAAGTTTTATAGAAATTTTTAAAATGATAGGCAGCAAACACATAATCGCCCATGTAATAATTGCAATAAGCATAATAGTAATAAATTTTTTCGGCTTTTTCAGTACCACGATAAAGACCTAACATTTCTTCCAACAAAGGGTAAGCTTTTGAAAAGTTTTTATCTTCATAATACTTTATAGCAGCCTCAAACTTTTTTTCGTAGTCGGTGCTTTTAAGTAATTTTTCATATTTACTGCAAGAAGAAATAACTATTTGCAGTAAAAAAATTAAATAAATATGTAGTCGTATTTTTTTCACAAGGATTGCAAAGATATATTTTTAATTTATTATAAATTATTTTAAAGCAACTTAAACAAAGAGTAATTAACTAATTTTTAAATAAAAAATTGTTGCATAAATAGAAAGATGTAATTTTGAAGCCACTAAAACTTCATTAAAATGAGAGATATATTTGATAAAATTCGCGAAAATCGTGGTCCTTTAGGTAAATATTCTAAAGAAGGCCATGGCTATTTTTTCTTTCCTAAATTAGAAGGTGATATTGGTGCACGTATGATTTTTAGAGGTAAAGAGCGTTTAGTGTGGAGCTTGAACAATTATTTGGGATTAGCTAATCATCCCGAAGTAAGAAAAACCGATGCGGAAGCAGCTGCTAAGTATGGTTTTTCTACGCCTATGGGCGCTCGTATGATGTCGGGTAATACGAATTTACATGAGCAATTGGAAGCTGAATTAGCAGCTTATGTTGGTAAAGAAGAAGCTATTTTAGTTAATTATGGTTATCAGGCCATGGTATCCGCTATTGATTGTTTAGTTGACAGAAACGATGTAATAGTTTACGATTCCGAATCGCATGCTTGTATAATTGATGGTATTCGTCTTCATTTAGGTAAGCATTTTGTATTTAAGCACAATGATATGGATTCATTTGCGCAGCAAATGGAACGTGCCAGTAAATGGGTAGAAAAAACAGGCGGAGGAATTATGGTTATTACCGAAGGGGTTTTTGGCATGGCTGGCGATCAGGGAAAACTGAAAGAAATTGTTGCGTTTAAGGAAAAATTCAACTTCCGTTTATTTGTAGATGATGCTCACGGAATTGGCGCTATGGGTCCAACAGGTGCAGGTACAGGCGAAGCACAAGGTTGCCAGGATGGAATTGATATTTATTTTGGAACATTTGCAAAATCATTTGCTTTAATTGGTGGTTTTATTGCAAGTAACGAAAATGTAGTAGAATATTTACGCTATAATATGCGTTCGCAAATATTTGCAAAATCATTGCCATTACCATTAGTAATTGGTGCATTAAAACGTTTACAAATAATGCGCGATGAACCACAGCATCGCGAAAAATTATGGCAAATTGTAAATGAATTACAAAGCGGATTAAAAGCTGCCGGATTTAATTTAGGAAGAACCAACTCTCCTGTTACTCCTGTGTTTATTAGCGGTGGTCCATATGAAGCTACCAACTTAATTATTGATATGCGCGAAAATTATAATGTTTTCTGCTCAATGGTTATGTATCCGGTTGTGCCTAAAGATGTAATTATGTTACGATTAATTCCAACTGCTGCTCATAGTTTGGAAGATGTTAAATACACCATTGATGTATTTAATAAATGTGCCGAAAAATTAAGAGAAGGGAAATACGATAAAACTAAAGTTGTTGCCATAGGACAATAATTTTTTTAAAATTAACCTTAAAAAAAGCCCCGAAATTTCGGGGCTTTTTTAGATATCTAATTTTAGTCCGTCATAGGCTAATTTAATGTATGCAGGTAGCTCCTTGCTTACATCTTCATGTTTTCCAAGTTGATGACTAATATGCGTAAAATATGCTTTTTCCGGTTTTAATTCATCCATTAAAGCTATAGCTTCTTCAAGGGTAAAATGTGAAATGTGTGTTTGCCTGCGAAGTGCATTAATTACAATAATTTTACTTCCTTTAATTTTTTCTTTTTCTTCTTCCGGAATAAAATTAGCATCGGTAATGTATGTAAAATCGCCAATTCTAAATCCAAGCACAGGCAGTTTATAATGATAAACTAAAATTGGAATTAATGTTACACCATTAATTGTAAATGGGGTTTTAGCGTTAATTTCTTCTAAAGCTATTTCAGGAACTCCCGGATATTTTATATTAGCAAATGCATATGCAAATTCTCGCTTTAATGCTTCTTGAACTTGTTTGGTGGCATACACCTTCATGGCTTTTTTCTGTACAAAATTAAATGCACGAACATCATCTAATCCGGCTGTATGATCTTTATGTTCATGAGTAAAAACAACCGCATCTAAGTATTTTATATTTTCGCGAAGCATTTGTTGACGAAAGTCAGGACCTGTATCTATAACAATACTTGCATTTTCTGTTTGAATATGAATGCTGCTTCTTAATCGCTTATCGCGTAAATCTGTAGATTGGCAAACATGGCAAGAGCAGGCAATAACGGGTATTCCCTGCGAAGTTCCTGTTCCTGTAAATGTAATTTGCAAAATCCGTTACTTAAAAATTTCTTTCAGTTGTTTAATCGTATAATCTACTTCTTCTTTTGTACTGTAGCGACTAAATGAAAATCGAATGGATGGGCGCTGCATATCGCACTTTAAGCTTCGCAATACATGAGAACCCATGTTGCTTCCAGATGTGCAGGCACTTCCTCCTGATGCAGCAATGCCTAATATATCTAACTTATAAAGTAGCATTTCGCTTACGGGATGCGGATTAAACGAAACATTTAAAACGGTATAAAGCGAATTTTCGCTTATATCTCCATTAAACTTTACTCCCGGAAAATTTTCTTTTAGTAAATTAATCATATAATTTTTAATTCCTCTTATATGCTGCTGATGTTCTTCCAAATTGGAATAGGCTATTTCCATTGCCTTTGATAAACCTACTATTCCGTAAACATTTTCTGTGCCACCTCGCATATTACGTTCTTGCGAACCTCCGTGTATCAACGGATTGATATTAATTTCGGAATTTACATATAAAAATCCAACCCCTTTTGGACCGTGAAATTTATGAGCTGCACAGGTAATAAAATGGACGTAAATATCTTTTAAATTAAAGGCATAATGCCCCATGGTTTGTACCGTATCGCTATGAAAAATGGCATTGTGTTTTCTGCATATCTCCCCTACTTCCTTTAAAGAAATCATGGTTCCAATTTCATTATTGGCATGCATTAAGGAAACAAAACTTCGCTCATTGTTTTTTAATAATTCTTCCAGATGATTTAAATCTACATGTCCTTCACTATCCAAATTTACGAAACTTAATTTTATAATTCCTCTTTTTTCTAAAACCTCTAAAGTATGTAAAACGGCATGATGCTCAATAGGAGATGAAATGGCATGCTTTATTCCTAAATCTTGAATCGTGCATTGAATAGCCATATTATCAGCTTCTGTACCACCGGAAGTAAAAAAAATTTCGGATGGAGAAACATGTAATAATTTGGAAATATTTTTTCTTGCATTTTCAATCAAAGCACGTGTTTCTCTTCCATAAGAATGAATGGAAGATGGATTCCCAAAACGATTTTGAAGCACAGGTATCATAGCTTCTACAACTTCTGGCGCTAAGGGTGTGGTAGCTGCATTATCAAAATATACTTTCATTAAACAAAATTTAAGCAGGTTGTTTTTTAATAATCTCTTTAATATCCTGAATTATTTTTTCAGCAAGATTATTTGCCGTAGTCATGCTTTCGCTTTCTGCATAAATTCTGATAATTGGCTCGGTGTTTGATTTACGCAAGTGTACCCATTCTTTATCAAATTCAATTTTTACACCATCTACCGTGTTGATAGGTTGTTTTTCATATTTACGTTTTATAAGGTTAAGCACCATATCTACATCAATATCGGGGGTAAGTTCAATTTTATTTTTCGAAATAAAATAATCCGGATAAGACTGACGTAACACAGAAACAGGTTTACCAAATTTTGCCAAATGCGTTAAAAATAAAGCAATACCAACTAATGCATCTCTTCCGTAATGCACTTTAGGATATATAATACCGCCATTTCCTTCGCCACCAATTACAGCATTTTGGGCTTTCATCATTTCTACTACATTAACCTCACCAACGGCCGAAGCAAAATATTTACCTCCCGCAGCTTCTGTTATATCGCGTAATGCTCGTGTAGATGATAGATTAGAAACTGTATTTCCCTTAGTATGTTTTAAAACATAATCTGCTACTGCAACCAGCGTGTATTCTTCGCCAAACATTTCACCATCTTCGCAAACTAATGCCAAACGGTCAACATCAGGATCTACTACAATTCCTAAATGAGCATTATGTTTTTTTACAGCAGCCGATATTTCTGTTAAGTGTTCTGGTAGCGGCTCAGGATTGTGAGCAAAATTTCCGCTTGGTTCGCAATGCAATTCAATTACTTCTTTTACGCCTAAAGCTTTTAGTAATGCAGGTATAAAAATTCCTCCAGTTGAGTTTACTGCATCTACAACTACTTTAAAATTTCGCGCTTCAATAGCTGTTTTATCAACCAGTTTTAAGTTTAAGATAATATCAATGTGTTTTTGTAAATAGCTATCATTGTAAGATACCTTACCTAAATGATTAACATCAGCAAATTCGAAATTTTCTTTTTCGGCTATTTCCAGAACTTCTGCTCCATCGGTTCCTGAAATAAATTCTCCATTTTCATTCAAAAGCTTGAGTGCATTCCACTGCTTAGGATTATGACTGGCTGTTAAAATTATTCCTCCATGTGCTTTTTCCAGTGGAACAGCAATCTCAACTGTTGGGGTAGTTGATAAACCTAAGTTAATAATATCTATACCCAACGATTGTAAGGTAGAAACAACAATACCTTCTACCATGGGTCCTGAGATACGCGCATCGCGACCAATTACAACTTTTATCTTCTCTTTTGCATTTCTACTTTTTAACCAAGTGCCATAAGCTGCTGTAAACTTTACAATATCAAGAGGACTTAAGCCATCTCCGGGCTTGCCTCCTATGGTACCTCTAATTCCTGAAATAGATTTTATTAATGCCACGATTTTAAATTTTAGAAAGCTTACAAATTTAGCTTTTTTGAAGTTTAAACAATAAAAAAATACAAACAGCCTAAATGTTAATAATTTAAGTCTTAAAATATATTTTTAGTATTGTTTAAAACCCTATTCAACCTATATTTTGAGTATATTTGGCAAATATTTAATATGCCTATGTTTGACCACGAAGACCATGAAGATTTTTTCCATGACGAAGAAAAAGCATTATCAAACGTAAAGCGTTTTGAACAAATGCTTGAAAATAACGAAAACTATTTTTTTGATGTTGAAGAATTTGAGGATTTAATTGATTATTATGTTGAGTGTAATAATATTAAACAAGCTCTATTAGTTCTTGAATATGCATTTACTCAGCACCCTGATGCCACTGTTTTACTATTAAGAAAAGCTCAATTATTGGCAAGTAGTAATAAGCCTCAAAAAGCGCTGGAAATTCTTTCGGTATTAGAAAATATCGAAACTTTTAATACTGAAATTTATTTAACCAAAGGAAGTATTTACAGCCAACTTCGCCAATACAATAAGGCTATTGAAGCATACAAGAAAGCCCTTGAGTTAAGTCCCGATGATGATGATTTTAAAGATGAAATTTATCTTCATTTAGCCTTTACTCATACCAATATGGGAGATCATAAAAAAGCAATATCATATTTGAAAAAAGCTCTTGAGCTCAATCCTGAAAATGAATCGGCCATGTATGAATTAGCATTTTGTTATGATGTAATTGAAGATTTTGAGGAAGCCATTGCTTTTTATTTGCGATTTATTGATAAAAATCCATATTCTGCCACAGCCTGGTTTAATTTAGGTGCAGCCTACAGTAAAATCGGATTATTTGAAAAAGCTATTGATGCCTATGATTATTGCATTGTTATAGATGAGCATTTTTCATCTGCTTATGTAAATAAAGGTAATGCACTGGTAATGCTTGAACGATTTGATGAAGCTATAGATGTATATTTAGAAACGATTAAATACGAAGACCCTGACGGATATGTTTTTTACTGCATTGGCGAGTGTTACGAAAAAAAGGAAGAATACGAAAAAGCTTTAATCTATTTTAATAAAGCTGTAAAAATTGATGAATATTTATCGGATGCATGGATAGGTATAGGTGTAGCATTAGAATATTTAGAAAGACCAATAGAAGCAATACCATTTATAAAAAAAGGTATTGAATTAGAAGAAAATAATCCGGATTATTGGTATATATATGCCGATATTTTAAAACATGCAGGGTTTATTGAAGAAGCACAAATAGCATATCAAAAAGTATCAGAATTAACACCAGAAGACCAAGAGATTTGGCTTGATTATGCAGCTATTTACTACGAAAATAACGATATAAATACTGCTTTTGAAATTTTAGAAGAAGGATTAAAAAAACAGCCTACCAACGATTTAATTATTTACCGATTTGCAGCCTATTTATTTAATATGGGATTGTTTTTTGAGGCAGAATTAAAATTAAGCCATGCCCTTATGCTTAATCCTGAAAATTATGTTGCATTTTATGAAATTGCCCCACATGCTATAAACAATAATTCCATCAGAGAACTTATTGAATCGTACAAATAATTTACCTTCGCATTTAAAATTTACTAAAACAACTATGATTAATTACGAATTACCTTTTATACCCGAACGTCCACAAAAACCACGTCAAAAAGGCTTAACCATGATGATGGACAAAGGCTTAAGCCTTAAGCAGGCTGAAAATTTTATATCTGCCGCAGGTCATTTAACCGATTTAATTAAATTAGGTTTTGGAACATCGTATATTACACCCAATTTGAAAGAAAAAATAAAATTATATCAAGATGCAGGCATAAAGGTGTATTTAGGAGGAACTTTATTTGAAGCATTTGTTGTAAGAAATGTATTTGACGATTATTTAAAGCTATTAGATAAACTAAAACTAGATACCGCAGAAGTTTCGGATGGTTCAATTATTATACAACAAGAAGTTAAATGCGAATACATAAACCGCCTTTCAAAAAATTTTACAGTATTATCAGAAGTTGGTTCTAAAGAAGCAGGAATATTAATAAGTCCGGGAAAATGGATAAAAATGATGACCAATGAACTACAAGCAGGCTCATGGAAAGTAATTGCAGAAGCCAGAGAAAGCGGCAATGTTGGTATTTACAGACCAACAGGGGGGGCACACACCATGCTTATAAATAAAATTTTAAATAAAGTTTCGTTGGATGATATTATTTGGGAAGCACCACAAAAATCGCAACAAGCTTGGTTTATCAAGCATTTTGGAGCGAATGTAAATCTGGGCAATATTTCTCATGAAGAGGTTATTCCTCTTGAAACGCTTCGATTAGGCTTAAGAGGCGATACTTTCTTTCAGCATTTGCCTGATGAATTAAAAAAATTTAAAATTGTTGCTCCTGCAAAAAAATCAAAATAAGTATGCAAGAAATTACCGTGCAAGAACTAAAAAAAATGCTGGATAATAATGATGAATTTCAGCTAATTGATGTTCGCGAAGAGTATGAATATGAATGGGCAAATTTGGGAGGAGAATTAATCCCTCTCGGCACTATTGTTGATAATTTGCATAAAATTTCAAAAGATAAAAAGGTAATCATACATTGCAAAAGTGGAGCACGTTCCTCTGCAGTAATTGATACTTTAGAGAAACAATTCGGATATACGAATTTATTTAATTTAAAAGGCGGAATCATTTCCTACATCAATGAAATTGATTCATCAATAATAAAATAATGGAAAGAACATTAAAAGATTATCTATTAGTTACACTAAAAGGTATGGGTATGGGAGCTGCAGATGTTGTACCCGGAGTATCGGGAGGGACTATTGCATTTATCACAGGCATATACGAAGAATTAATAAATACCATAAAATCAATTCAACCTTCACTTTTAAAAGATTTAAAAAACGGTGGAATTAAAGCAATCTGGTATAAGATTAATGCACCATTTTTAATTGCTTTATTATTGGGAATAGGAATAAGTATTATATCCTTATCACGGGTTATTTTATACCTGTTGCAAAATCATCCAATTCCTGTATGGGCATTCTTTTTCGGGTTAATATTAGCATCAGCCTATCTTGTTGCAGCTGAAATTGAAGAATGGAATCTGCCGGTTATTTTAGCAACCTTTGTTGGAACATCAATTGCTTATTCGATAACTATTATTAGCCCATCAGAAAGCCCTACTGACTTATGGTTTATTTTTATTTGCGGAGCTATTGCTATCTGTGCAATGATTTTACCCGGTATTTCTGGAAGTTTTATTCTGCTGCTTATGGGTAAATACGAATATATTTTTACATCATTAAAAGAGTTTAACTTAGCTGTAATTATAAGCTTTGCTTTAGGATGTATTATCGGAATTCTTTCTTTTTCGCACATTTTATCGTGGATGTTTAAAAAATATAAAAATGTTACCATTGCCCTTCTTGCGGGATTTATGATAGGCTCTTTAAATAAGGTTTGGCCATGGAAAGAAGTATTATTAAAAGTTACTGTTAATGGAAAAGAAAAAATATTACAGGAAGGAAATTTGCTTCCTGCTAAATACTCAGAAGTAACTGGAATGCCTAATCAATTGTGGCTGGCAATTGCATTGTTTGTATTTGGTGTTATATTAAGCATAGGCATTGAAAGATTGGGAAACAATCAAAAAAATCAATAAAAAATTGCGGACATTTGGTTTAATTGGATATCCTTTAGGTCATAGTTTTTCTCCTGATTATTTTAATAAAAAATTTCAAAATCAAGGAATAGATGCTGTTTATAAAGCTTTTTCTATTCCTGACATTCATCTGCTTAAAAATATTTTAAACGAAAACCCTTTACTGGAAGGATTAAATGTAACTATTCCTTATAAAGAAGCAGTAATACCATTTTTAAACGAAATACATACCGATGCTAAAGCAATTGGGGCAGTAAATTGTATTAAAATCGAACATAGAAAAAATATACCATTTTTAATTGGCTATAATACCGACAGTATTGGTTTTGAAAAAAGTTTAACTCCACTATTAAAAAATCATCATACAAAAGCATTAATACTCGGAAATGGTGGTGCAGCAAAGGCCGTAGCTTATGTTTTAAACAAACTAAATATACCTTTTAGTTT